>NZ_JAVKPK010000041.1:0-33923 GCF_031461075.1 Methanosarcina baikalica
ATTCTCGCTATAATTCTCGCTATAATTCTCGCTATAATTCTCACTATAATTCTCGCTTCCCTCATCAGATTCGGGGACGTACCAGTCGTTGCCCTGGATTCCCTGATCCCCATCAGGTTCCGGAATAGACTCAAGGGTATTGTTTTCCCAGTTATCATAAGGCTCCTGGATAGTTCCTAGCTGCTGGGAAATGTCTGTCCTGTTCACACTTATGTTCTCCGTAAAATTTTCCTCTCCCCCGTACCACCTTGAGGGCAGGGAATAATCCAGATTGCTATTATAAGTAGCAGGAAGGAAATATCGAGTCCCTCTTTCCTGCAGAGCTTCCACAAAACCAGGATCGACTTCATCAAGCTTCGCCTTACACACAGCAGCCTCATCTAATTTCTTTATGTTGTAAAGGGCAAAACGCTTGTTGTAAAGGGTTGAAGCTGAGTTAGGGTCAATTGCAAGAGCACTGTCATAACATGCAATTGCTTCTTCGACTTCCCCCATCACATTGTGGATGTACCCTTTGTTATACCAGGCCGTGATGCAATCCGGTTTAAGCTGGATCACTTTGTCGAAGCAGTTCAGGGCAGCATTATTGCTGCTTATTGTTAAATAAGCACATCCCTGGAAATACCAGGCTGTAGCATTGTCGGGATCATATTCCAGGGCTTTATTGTAGCAATCAATGGCTTCCTGAGATTTCTCAAGCTTGTAATAAGCAAATCCTTTATTGTTATATGCATCTACATTCGAAGGATCCAGCTCAAGACTCCTGTTGTAGCAGTTTATTGCTCCCTCGAAATCTCCGCCTTTTTCCAGAGCTTTTCCCTGTCTATAAATTATCTCCCTGTTGCCTGGTGAAATTTCAAGCATTCTCTCATAATTTTCAGCAGCTTCCTTATACCTGCCAAGCTCCTCAAATAAAGAGGCTTTATCAGCCAGAATCTGTGAATTATCAGGCTGAAGCTGCAGGATTTTATCGTAGTCTGCCAGCGCGTCATCGGATTTACCGGATTTCAACAGATCAAGAGCCCGGCTCTTCAGAGCTTCAAGGTTTTTAGGCTGAGAATCAAGGAGAGCGGTGTAACAGGAGATTGCCTCCTCGTACCTGCCGAGGTTTGAGAGGGCCAGACCTTTTCCATAGAGAGCCTCTGAATTGCTTGAGTTCAGAGCAAGTACCTGATCATAGTAATTGACAGCCTCTTCCGATCTCCCGAGATCGCTTACAGCAGAAGCTATCCCGTACCAGGCAGTACTTGACTGGGGATTAAGGTCCAGGGCTTTTTTGTAGCAATCCAAAGCTTCCTCGCTCCTGCCGAGCCTGTCAAGCATCGCGCCTTTTTCATACCAGACTTCAGGGCGTGTAGAGTTAATCAGGAGGACCATATCATAAGAGGCAAGGGCATCCTCATAAAGTCCAAGTTTACTATAGGTAGAAGCTTTCCCATGCCATGTCGCATCATAATCGAATTCCGAACTAAATAAGTTCAGATTTTCGGAAAATTCCGAATCATCCTCTGAATTCGCATACCTGTAGTCCAGAAGATAAGACCAGAAGCCTCCTGCAAGTGTCTGGCCTGGATTGGCATCTGCGCTGTTATTTGTAACAGGCCCTGATACCGGAGTTTCTGTTGAACGCAGTTCAACGTTTTCGTTCAACTTAAAACGGGCAGCAGAATACCCTGGATTGATCAGGAGAGTCTGGTTGTAGCAGTCTGAGGCTTCCTCATGCTTTCCGAGTTGATCAAGGACAAGGCCTTTATTGTACCAGGCATCAGCACTGTCCGGGGCAGCGATAAGGACCATATTGTAGCACTTGAGCGAGTTTTCGTATTCTCCAAGCTTTGCCAGGGCAAATGCCTGACCGTACCATGCAAGTGTATAGTTTTCATCAAATTCGAGAGCTTTATCGTAGCTTTTTACCGCACCTTTGTAGTCTTTGATTTTTGAAGAGTCGAAGCCCTTCTTGTACCAGACTTTTGCGTACCCGGGATCCAGCTTCAAGGCTTGATCATAACACTCAGCCGCCTCTTCATATCTACCAAGCCTGTCAAGGTCCAGGCCTTTCATGTACCAGACCACAGCATATCCTGACTCGGTTTCGAGAACCTTGTCATAACACTTAAGCGCAGCCTCATAATTTTCAAGCTTATCAAAAGAAAGCCCTTTATCGTACCATATCTTGACTGCGGAAGACTTAAACTCAGGAGTTTCAGGGTAAGACGGAAGCTCAGATTCGTAAACGCTCAGATTTTCGAGCAGGTCATCTCCGATTTCCTCCACTTCAATCCCCATATCCAGGTTAAGGGCCCTGTCATAGCAGACTATTGCAGCATCATACTGTCCGGTCTTATTAAGCAGATAACCTTTACTGTACCAGGCTTCGCGGTTGCCAGGGTTGTAGGCCAGGACTTCATCGTAGCACTTAAGCGCTTCATCGTTTCTCCCAAGCTTTTCGAGGCATAAGCCTTTTCTCTTCAAGACATCGAGGTTTTCAGGCCCTGAAAGAAGAACAAAATCATAACAATCAAGAGCTTCCTGATACATTTCCATTCTTTCAAGATTCACACCTTTATTGTACCAGGCATTTATCATATCAGGATTAAAGGAAATTGCCCTGTCATAACACTCTATTGCAGCTTCGTAATTGTCGGATTTGTCAAGAATTATTCCTTTCTGGTACCAGAGTTCATAGTCGTCAGGAGTAATATTCAGAGCTCTGTCAAAGCATTTCATGGCGTCGTCGTATTTTTCAAGCCCGGCATAAGCCATCCCTTCCATACGTAGAGATCTGGAAGAATTTGAGTTCAGTTCAATAGAGTTATCATAAGAAACCAGGGTTTGCTGGTCAAGGTTAAGCTGCTCAAAAGCAAGGGCTTTCCGGAACCAGATTGTGGAAAGGTAGGTATCCTCAGCGCGGCTTTTATCATAACAGTTAATAGCCTCGATATAGTTGCTTAGCTCGAAAAGTTCATTACCTTTATCATGCCAGTTCCCGGAAGAAACCCAAAAGGTTGCGAGAGCCCTGTCATAAGAGTTAATTGCTTCTTCATTTCTTCCTAATCCGGCCAGAGAACATCCTTTTCCATACCAGGCTATTGAAGAATTCGGCTCAATCTTAAGTGTATCGTTATAGCAGCCCAAAGAAAGCTCGTATTCTTTCAGAGAATATAATGCATGGCCTTTATCTATCAGGCCTTCTGCGGAAACCGGGTGTTGTGCCATTACCTCATCAAGACCAGGAGCAGCTTCAGTCCCATTGCTATTTCCAACAACCAATTCATGGCTTGCAACAGCTCCTGCAGCAGGTAAAAAACCTGAAAAGAAATATAACATGAAAGCAAGGAGAATTAACGAATTTATGATCAAATTATTTTTTTTAATTGAGCTCATTAAATACCCCGATTTATTCTAATGAGTTCTTATTGAAAGTTTTCATAACGATTCGTTCACTATTATTTACAGTCACTATCCTGTGTAGTTTCATAGCTGCGTAAATGATAACATTTAAAGAATAAAAGTAACTAGATAAATTCCTTTTGCTCCTCCCAGAGATAGTTTTCCCAGTTGGAATAGGTCTTTCTGGAATAGGTCTTTCTAATACAGTTCTCACAAATTATTACTTACTTTTAGGAGTTCTTCCATATATAATTTATGCAGTCTAAACAGAATTATCAGATTTCTACTATATTTAGCGTAACAGTATATTATTGGTATAGAAATAATAAATAGTAAGATAAAGTTGTTAATGTAAGTACAGCCCCAAAGGTCAGAGAGTTTTTATAAGCAAAATCAAATAAATCTTAAATACCGCAAATATACGCAAAGTATTATATCTCGAGATTCCTATTGCAGAAGCATGCAGAAGGAAGACCTGGACTATTTCAGAAAATGGTTTCTGGATTATGTAAACCAATTTTCTTCTCCTGACTCTTTTATCCAGGAAAACATCAGGCTGAAAATCGAGCATACGGCAAGAGTTTGTGAAAATATCCTTTTACTTGCTAAAGCTGAAAAAATTGGAGAAGAAGGTTACAGGCTCGCCGAAACAATAGCTTTATTTCATGATCTGGGCCGCTTTGAGCAGTTTATGAAATATAGAACGTTCAAAGACTCGGAATCAGAAAACCATGCCCTCCTTGGGGTAAATATCCTGAAAAATGCGGGAATTCTTTCCAACCTTCCCATAAAAGAGGAGAATTTCATTATAAAAGCTGTGGAATACCATAATCTTATGGAAATTCCCGGATGTGCAGAGAGCTTCGAAGAACTTCTTTTTTACTCAAGACTAATCCGGGATGCGGATAAGCTGGATATCCTGAAACTTACGAGTGAAGATTATGAGAAAGAGGAAAAATACAGGAACCCGGTCCTTGAGTTCAATATGCCCGATACGCCCGGATGTTCAGAAAATATAGTTGAGGATATTCTGAATAACAGGATGGCAAAGATAGGAGACGCCAGAAACCGGAACGATGTAAAACTCCTTCGCCTTAGCTGGATTTTCGACATTAACTTTCCTGCGACTTTTGCTCTTCTCAAAGAACGCAGATACCTTGATACTATTTTGTCCTCCCTGTCAGGAACAGAAGAAGTGTATATTATACGCAGACATCTAGACAACTGTTTGAATAAATCGGATTAAACCGGGATAAAAGAAGGAGACGAACAACATAAGAAGTTTGAAAAATCATTTATCTGGATAAGGGGAATTCACTCTGCAATTCACTCCATGTATCTTCTGCGGTATTCACTGCCCAGACTGCGCCGGTAATCCGAACGAACCTGGTTTCTTGACTGTTCCTCAAGCATTGATTCCAGGGGATCGTATTTCAGTTTTTCCTGTCTACAGCGATTTTTTTCCTCTATCATATTAAAATCACCCCTATATTCATCAATTAAAAAGATATTCTTGTTTTATTTATACTTTTATGTAAATTTACTGTTTCATCGTTTAAGTAGAGTTCGCAATTCGTCTTTCAGGCCCAGTACCCAAAAAGTTCAGGTCCTATCGATTGCCTTGAGTCCGGAAGGCTGTCCAATAAATTCCACTTCAATGCCAGGAAGCTCGCGCAGCCTGGAACATAAAGCCTCCATACCAGGGTTTTCCGTGGCATAATGAGTAGCGTCAATCAGGCAGAGGTCCCCGTAAGCACGGAGAACCTCATGCTTAAGTTCGGAAGATACAAAAGCATCAATTTTATTTTCCCTGGCAATTTCAAGAAACTCACTCCTGAAACCACTGCCTCCGATGACCATTACCCGCCTGATATCTTCTTGTTCTCCGGCATACATTACAGGAGTTTGCAGGCACTCTGAGACGCGGGCTGCCAGTTCAGCAGAAGAACATGGTTCGATTTCACCGATCCTGCCAATTTCCGCAGTTTCTATGTTCCTGAGCCCGAGCCTTGCAACAAGCACATCATTGATCCCTCCTTCAGCCCTGTCATAATTTGTGTGCATGCTGTAAAGGGATATCCCATTCTCAAGGGCAATCCTGAGGGACTCTGCAAGAGTTTTTGATATTTTGTTAATCGGATGGAAGATCAGGGTGTGGTGAGTAATAAGCAGATCTGCTCTCATTTTTGCGGCTTTTTTAAGGACGTAAGAATTGGCATCGAGGGCGACTGCGATCCTCTCTACATTGTTTTCCAGGCCAAGAATTAGCCCAATCCTGCCTTCGTCAAAGTCGTCAGCAAGTTCAGGTGGTGCAATTTCTTCGAGAATTTTTACAATATTTACAAGTTCCATGAAAAATACCTCCGGCAGCCGGACGAAGCTGGGTTCTCCTAAGTTATATTTGAAAATGCCTTCCCCTTGTTCGGCCAGGGACACACAGCCTTAAAAAGAAAACACCTCTGATATTAGAAGCTTATTGAAGTTTTTCCAAAATATTACAAAAAATTGAAATACCTTATACTAAGATATTTTATAGAGTTTAAACAAAATCTCTTATTAAAACGACCTTAAAAATAAATCTCGAAAATCAGCTAATTACAGGATTTGAAATAATAAAGTTCGATTATAATCAGAAAACGGTGAAATCCCATTTCTAAAAGTAATTGAGGGTTAATAAACTATAAATTATGAGGGATGTGCTGGGGCAAAGACAATGCAGCGAACAAATAGAATATGGCTGTGGCAATAGGACATTTAATAATAATTTATATCATCTATCTCTAAATATTTAAGGGGCCGTAACTATTACAGAAACTCAACATGCATGCTTCCAGTGCGCAGATCCAGTATAACAGCGTCAAATTCAAGGAGGGTAACTATGTCTAAAAAAATTGCACTGATTGCATTACTTGCCGTTTTCGTCTTCTTTGGACTCTCAACTGCAGCCGTTGCGGCAGATGACTTAGAGTGGGAAGAGAAAATGGATGCATCAAAATTGTATTGGGGAGATTCCGTAACAGTTGACGGTTATGTAATAAAGGCGGAAGATTTCAACGAAGACAAGATGGTATTCATTTCAATCTCAAAGGATGGAGAAAAACTAAAGACTGCTCCTCTTTCCGTTGGGTTGGAAGTGATATATAATGACGAGATAAAAGTTTATGCCCAGCAGATAGATCCCAATTACGAAATCATCACTAAGCACGGAAAGGAATTCAAGACAGGAAATTGGAATCCTTATGCTGAATTGGATATTCTTATAAAAGGAAAGCCGAATTTTGACATAGACGTTGAAACTGAAAAAGATACATATGATTCTAAATCCACGGGAGACAGTAGAATCGATGTATCTATAAAAGTTAAGAATGATGGGAAAGCAAAGGCTAAAAATGTGGTGTTGACTGTCGGCACAGCCGGAATGGAGATACTTAAAGGAAAAGAGAAGTACACATTTGCCGAAGTGCTTAAAGACGAGACTCTTGAACCCATGAACCTTACATTGAAGGCGCCAACTCCCTGGGTAGATACTGACCTTAATATAACTGCAAAAACTACATGCTTGGATGTAAGGGACAAGAAGTATGAAAATGTAGGTTCCAAAATCATAAAAATAGAACCAAAATGGGGCCTTGTTATTTCAAAGAGTGTTACTAAAAATAACCATATGGGAAAGCCTATACATGTCTCGGTGAGTGTCCGAAACGACGGGCTCTGTGATATAAACAATATCGTACTCAAGGATTCTATTGCTTCCGAAATGCACTCACAAAAAGCTGTATCACTCGATAAGACGCTTTCTCTTAAATCTGGAGAATCAGCTGAAGAGGTTTTTGAGTATACACTAATTCCTGAAAAGCCGGGAGAATTTACCTTCCCGAAAACCATAGCTACTTTTACTCTTCCCAATGGGCAGAACGAAGAGGTAGGTTCTAATAATTCGGAAAATGTAAAAATTTATGGGCCCGAAGTATCAATTACTAAAACTGTTGACAGGGAGCAACTGGACTCCGGAGATAAACTGACTGTAACGGTCACTGCAAAGAACACCGGAAACGTTGATGCAAGTGTAACAGTAACCGATACCATACCTCCAGAAGCTAAACTCATAAGTGGGGAAACGAGTTTGAATTATGTCCTTGGAAGCGATGGCGATTCAAAGACTACGACTTATATGATGCAGATGAACAAAGAAGGGGAAATCAAGTTGCCTGCCTGTAAAGGAAGTTTCCTTGACCTTGATGGATATTCAGGAGAAGTCAGTTCAAACACTCCTGTTGTTTATGTAGGAATACCGATTTCCCTACAAGGAAGCAGTAAGCAGCCAGAGGGAGTAACGGAATCCAACCAGGTAAAAAATGAATCCTCAGTTCAGGCGCAAAATGAAGAGGATTCTGAAGATACCCCCGGATTCGGCCCTGTCCTTGCTATGGCAGGACTTCTTACGGTCACATGCATCTTAAGAAAGAGAAAAGTCTGATAAAACTTGAAGAACAATTTTAGGCACTCTGGACTTTTCAGGGCACCGATTTCCGCTTTTCAACATTTTTTATATTTTGGCTTAATAACTTTTATTACTTTTTTCATTACTTGACCTGATCTTTCCTGCCAGCTTTCAAAATCAATACGTTAATGCAAGCTTCTTTTTACCTTGAGACCCGTTTGAATAAAAAATAAAAATTTAACAATAAGAAAATAACTCTCTTCATGACTTTCCGAAAGTGAAAAAGCAGAAGTCGGAAAGTAAAAAACAGAGGCTCAATGCTGTCATTAAAAAAGAAACATCATTTCTTGATAAATCATTTCTTGATATGGGAAAAAGGGAACAAAGCATGAAAAAACTCCAAAACCAGCTTAAAGCGAAAACCCTGATTCTTACCCACGGAGATTCGGATGGGATCTGCTCGGCTGCAATTGCAAAAACAGCTTATCCTGACGCATATGTATATTTTACGAATCCGATTAGTCTTCTTGACGAACTAAAGCTTATAGAGTATGTGGAAACCCTTATTATCTGCGATATTGCAATCGATGAAAGACACTGCTCCGAGTTGCTTGCAGTGCTTAATGAATTTGCAGAAAAATGCAACCTTTACTATATTGACCACCACCCCCTTCCTGAAAGCTGTGAGAAAGAAGGCTGGTTCCACCATGATGTTGAAGCCTGCGCCTCCGAGCTGACCTACAGGCTCTTTGAGGATCGGCTGGACAATGATATGCGGAGAATAGCAATATACGGAGCAATTGGAGATTTCTGCGACAATACTCCCCATGTAAAGAACTGGGTCAAAGATTGGGACAAAAGGGGCCTCTATTTCCAGGCAGGAACTCTAACCCAGGCAATTCTTTATAATGGAAAGGAATACGAATTTAAGAGAAACCTGCTCGAGCCCCTTTCAAAAGATACGATCCCTTCAAACATCCCTGGGCTTCTTGAGCTTGCCAGGGAAGCTGCAATTAACGAAGAAAAGATCCGGCTCTTTGTTAAAGAAAACGTAGAAATCCTGAGAAATAGCGCGTATATTGTAAATACGAATAACTCCATTTCAAAGGCAGCGATCTATGCAGCCTCTTACGGCAGAAGGGAAGTGGGAATTGCAGCTGAGTACCGCGAGAGAAAGGACACTTATGACCTGAGTATCCGCTCCCGGGGAAAGGTTGACGTAAACCGTCTTCTCCGTTCAGTCGCCCCGAAATTTGGAGGAAGCGGCGGAGGACACCCTTTTGCAGCAGGAGCGCGCATCCCCGAAAATTCCCTTGAGGCTTTCCTCAGGGCTTTCGATACAGAACTCGGGAAAGCAAATGAGGTGATACACAATGGAAACCAGTAAGATTGCAGCTGAAAGCGGTATAAATCTTGAGATTGTATTTGTAGGCCGCTCAAACGTGGGCAAATCCTCCCTGCTCAGGGAGCTCTTCGGGGCAAAAGTAAGGGTTGGGAGACGTCCGGGTGTTACCCTGCGTCCCAGACACGCCCAGGCCTCGGACCTTCTTATTACGGATATGCCGGGCTTCGGGTTCATGAGCGGAGTAAAAGACCGGAAGCAGGATATTGTAAAAGACCAAACAGTACGCTATATCGAGGATAATGCCGAAAGGATCAAAAT
This sequence comes from Methanosarcina baikalica, assembly GCF_031461075.1. Classification (NCBI taxonomy): domain Archaea; kingdom Methanobacteriati; phylum Methanobacteriota; class Methanomicrobia; order Methanosarcinales; family Methanosarcinaceae; genus Methanosarcina; species Methanosarcina baikalica. The sequence continues at coordinate 9,495 of NZ_JAVKPK010000041.1, forward strand.
CGGGGTCCTTGTAATAGACGGCCCGACGTTCCCTCAAATAGTTGACCGCTGGGACTCGAGGGATCAGATCCCTGTAGACATTGAAATGTTTGATTTCCTGAGGGAAATAGGAATTGATACTATTGTTGCTGCGAACAAGATGGACAAAGTAAAAGAAGACGAGTATGACCCTCTCCTTGACGAAGTCGCAGGCCGCCTCGGGCTTGAGCCTCCCTGGCAGAATTGGAAACATCTGATAGCCCCGATCAGCGCCAAGAAAGGAGACCTGAAAGCCATAAAGGGCCTGCTTCGGGACAGGCTGCATGAAATGAAAAGAGACGACCTTTTCAAGTATGTTTGAATTTTTGAAAATTTCGTCGTTGTTTATAACTACCATGTAAGTTCGCTTCTGAGCGAATCTTACAATACTCAAAAAGCCTCTCTCCCGATTCGATAGCTTTCGGATCAGAGCTGAACAAACCTGTGGTAATGTCATATTCAATGTCGTTTTTTTGTACAGGCTTAAGGCCAGGCATTTATCCGTAACAATTAGTCTCATTTTAATATCTTCATTTCTATATTTTAATTTAAAATTTTTATAGCTTTTCAGTACTTCTACTTTTTCTGCATAGGGTGACTGCTTTAACTGATTGCTGTAGACACTAAGAATTTTTGTTCTTCTGTTATGGAGAATGACTACGCCAATATGATGATAGATGACAACTGGTGCAGTAGCTGCGATCAAACCATCGAAACTAATATAAATCATTGCTAAATTTTTTATGTAGGATAAAATCCTACACTTTATTTTATGGGTGCTTGGAGATTGTTATATGAAATCAATGACAAAAGCTTTAATGGCTATTTTTTTTGCAGTTCTTGCAATATTTCTGGTTTTCTTTTTAATGATTTATCAGCCTGGAGCAGGCATGTATGTTCGCGCAGATAAACTTCAGGACCCGCCAGAGAAATATGTGGAATTCAGTTTAGCAGATCTTGAGAAATATCCCTATGTTAAAGAAGCAGTGATAAATTCAGGAAAGGATATCAAAATTCCCTTCGATCACAATGAAGGTATGTCAGAATTTGGTAAAATAAGGTCAAGTAACGAAACTGATAATATAAAAGTTGATAACGAGTATTATAAGATACATTATTATTCAGCTGACTAACACTGAATCTAGTGAAAATGTAGGATTTTGATATTCTTTATAAATTAATATGAACCTTAATGGTACAGGTAGAAATAGGGCTATTTAGTACTTATGAAGTTAAAGCATATGGTCTTGATTGGCCTCACGACAGTATTGTTCAACATGAAGCTTCCCATAATTTTGATGCAGAAGATCAAAACTCCGTACTCCATCCTGAATGTATAATGAATTATGTTTATGCTCAACAGGGTACGAATATATGGTGTACTTCCTGTCGTAACACTGTAGATTATGGAATAGACAATTAATGAGCTTATCCCATAACTCAAAGCTGCTAATCCGAGTATAGGATTAAGAATAATCAATGAGTTTCTGATCATGGGAAATAGTCCTAAAATTCCTATCAATTTTGAGTATAAAGCTGGTTTTGAGATGAGCTCAACAACTATAGATAAAGAAATTGGGTGGGAACATGGAAGAAGTCAATAAAAAACTTCGCTATATAGGAATAACCCTTCTGATTTTAGCAGGACTTTTTATAACCCTACCATATCTTTTCATAGGTCCACCTATATCTTTTATTTTTGTTGAGAATGGAGACGAAACTAATCACACAGTATTTATTGAAATAGTTGATTCAGATAACAAACCAATATTTAAAGAGAGTTATAAACTGTCTCCTCATGAAAAAGTAACAGACTCTAAAAGTTTATGGCTATTGTTAAAGATGTCTTTCCCATTAAATAAAAATAATTATACGGTGAAAGCAACTTTGGAAAATAACACAAGTAAGGAGATGAACATGTCTTTGAATCCCTGGACTAGCTTGTTTATCTTAGTAATAGATGAGTCTATTTTTATTGACAAACTCCAAGTTTAACAGAAACGCAAATATTAGGTTTCTTAATCAAAGTTGAGCTGGTGCATCTTCCTGCAGGCAACGGGGTAAACCAAGTTTACAAATTCCGGATGATCAACTAGTGCTTCGATTCCAAAATCAATTCCTTATTTCCTGATAAAACCCGTGATCTTCGGATCTATTAAAAGTCAAGTTTTATGAACTTACTTCGGAATCACAGTACTAGGTTTCTGATCATGAAAAATAATTCTGAAACTCTTAGAATCTCTCATTATATAAGATGACCAAGATTTAAACAGAAATTATAACATAGAAATGAATTTCTATAAGATAGGAATTTATTAGTATAGGTGGGAATTTTTTCATGATGAAAAAATCAATTTATAAAATATTGTTTATCGCTGCTATTATTGTTTTTCTGATTATCGTAGTGCCCTTGGTACTGTTTACACCAACACACGTTGAGTCGAATATGTCAGTTAACGAAAAAACACCTGTTAAAGAGCAACAGGTAGCTGGTTTATTTATCGAATTTGAAAATGGGACTACTGAACAGGAAGTTAAAACTATTCTTGAAAATTCCAATATACCTATAAACTATAGTATAGATTACAATACTGACCTTAGCTCAGGAAGGCACTATGCAAAAGTAGAAAATGACAAAAAAACGGCTGTAGTAGATGAATTTAAGAAAGGAGAAAAATTTCCAGAACCTGGATTTCCTCCTGATATCAAAAAAGGAAATTACTATGTAATTGTATCCGAACAAGGTTTTGAAAACGAAAATTTTCTTAACGTGATGAAAAGAAATAATCTTCAGGTGAAAATGACAATTATTTGTTATATTTCTTTTGGAAATGAACCAAAAAATTGGATTCCAGAGAATGACGCAATCAGGATAAGAAATGAGCTTGAAGCAAATGAAGAAGTCTTTATTGTAAATTTTGACGGTGTTGTAGGGTAAAAAAAGAAGTAGCTACTTGGACTTCTAGCGTGGAAACTGGAGCATTGATCTAAGGATGACCTCTTTCTGTGAGCTTGCAATACAGATAATGGTATATGGAATTAAACCTGAGGGTAAATCCCCCCTTTTTAATATTTTTCAGTTACAAAAGTCATATTTGAATTTTTAGGGGGGTATAAATATTAAAAATTATCAAAAAATACTCATTTTTTTAGGAATTTCAATATTGGTTTTGTTGAGTTATTTTGTTATTTTCCCATACTTGCTGGTCGGATCTCCAACACCTCTATTTTATATAGATAACACTGATCTCCAGAGTCATGAAGTAATTGTTGAAGTATTTGATTCACATAACGAATCTGTATTTAAAGAAAAGTATGAATTAGCTCCCGAAGAGCACATAGCACAGCCTAAATCATTATGGCTGCTGCTTCGATGGTCGATGCCATGGTCTAAAGGAAAAGATATGTTATTCGACAGAGGGGGAGTATGAGTTCAAAGTTATTTTGGACGGCGAAATTGAGGACACCTGCAGAACACTGCCAACCGCCTGGAGTTCTGTAGATATACATATAACGGATAATTCCAGCTCTCCAATGAATATAGGAGTAATAACTGTGTAATCTGTTAAATCCGCAGGAAAACTAACTGTTGATTTGGTAATTTTGGGGTTTGATAAAGGAGTTTGTAATGAATGCGGGATTTTCCGGAAATAAAGGTTGGCAAGTAAATGCCTTGTTGGTGCTAAGAGCCTGTCTTAAAATTAAATTTGAGTGTATTGGGATAAGATTTACGCATTCAAATTGAAAAACTGTAACATTAAACCGTTAAATGTCTAAAATGTATGTTTAAACCATGATGCCTATTGTACTTGATTTTATACATCGAGTGCGTAAGTCTTTGGGATGAAGTACTATCTTTAAGGTCAATATACCTGAATTTCGGAAAAATGTACTATATGAATTTGAAATTAATGTTGCTTATTATCCAATTGTAGAAATGGTTTGAATTTTAAAACAACCTCTAAGAAGACGTTTATCTCCATCCGAGGAAGACAAAAACTTTAAACCAATTTGGAAGGATATTTAAAAGGTCATACGACTGCCAAAAAAAGGAAGCAATAGCCAACTACCCTTTACATCCTTTTCAATTGCTGGCTGTATACGCGCCCTATCCTCTGGATTGTGTCCGCTTCTTCTGGATCTTTATCGTCCCGGATGCGGATGAAGCGAGGAAAACGCAGTGCGAAACCCGAATCGTAGTTGGGGCTTTTCTGGATTTCCTCAAAGGCAATTTCCAGAACTACCTTCGGCCTGACTGCAAATACCCCGCCTGCTTCCCCGCCTTCCATTAATCCAGAAAGTATTTCCGTGAGTTCCTTTAGCTGCTCGTCGGTCAGGCCTGTACCCACCTTACCGACCTGCATGAAGCGGGAAGTATCAGGGTCATAACAGGCAACAGAGTAAGAACCTATAAGATTTGCCCGCCTGCCAAAACCCCACTCAGCTCCCACAACTACAAGGTCAAGGGTTTCCATAAGGGGCTTTTTCTTTAGCCAGTTTTTGCCACGCTTGCCAGGGGAATAAAATGAATTAGGGTTTTTGATCATCAAGCCTTCGTGCCCAGCTTTCAAGGCTTCCCTGTAGATTTTTTCTACGACCTCCAGGTCACCGGTTATAATCTGTTTGTCCACACAGATGGATTTTGAGTCCTCAACCGAACTCTCCACGCAGGATTCAAGCGCTTTTCGCCGCTCTAGAAGAGGAAGATCAATCAGCGTTTTGCCGTTAAGGAACATAATGTCAAAAAGGTTGAGCTGGATAGGAATTCCAAGCGCTTTCTCATCCACATCGTATTTGCGCCTGAAACGTTTGAGAATCTCCTGAAAGGCCCTGGGCTTACCGTTTTCATCCACTGCAACGGCCTCTCCGTCAAGGATTGCAGACTCAGCCTTTACGTGTTTACGAACTATTTCCACAAGATCTGGGAGGGAGTTCGTAACATTTTCAAGTTTTCGTGAAAAAAGGGTAACCGAGTTTCCATCCTTGTGGATCTGCACTCTTGCCCCATCGAATTTCCATTCGATTGCAACTTCTTTCATGTCCTTGATATCGGCATCTATGTCAGGGCTGATCTGAGAGAGCATAACCTTGATCGGACGATTGATTTCAATTCCCAGATGTCCCAGGGCTTCTATCCCGCCTCTCTTGGCAGCCGCAGCCACTATCCCGAGGTCATTTGTAACCATAAAGGAGTGTTCAACCATATCAGGAGGAACGGAAAAAGCCTTTGCAATGGCATCCCTTACAACGCCTTCCCCGACACCTATACGGAGTTCCTCAAGCGCAAGCCTGGAAATATATTTTGCTTCCCTCGGGGTTGAGGAGTTAAAGAGAAACTGAAGGTTTTTGACCTTAATTTCCTGCGAGCCCTTTCCCGAAGCTTCGGAAGCCGTCTTGAAGCGCTTATAAACTTCAGTTATTGAAAGTTCCGGCTGTTCTTCGAGATAAGAAGAAAAAGTGACCTGATTTTTCCGTTTTTCTTTAAGGATAAGAAGTGCTGTATCTCCTATGTCTCCTGTTGTCCGGATAAGAGATTCTATACTTTTTATAGACATTCCCGAGGCTTTGGAGAGGGAAACATACAGCAGGCTCGTACCAATTCCCAGTTGCTCTCCACTCCAGGCAGGAAAAACCTCACTCATGATAAAGTGAGTTGCAATGGGCAACTCTTCTACATCAACCCTTTTAAGAAGATCAGCAACCCTGTTTGTAGTGTCGATAGTACTCGATATTTTTTCAATTGCCTGGCAGGTTTCTGCAAATTCCCTGAAGCTTGTCATAATCCACGCAGCTTTTTTATTTTTATTTTTTCCGAATTGGGATAAAATCTGAATTCTTAATAACCCTTATCGGTTTCCGTAAATTGAGATCAGGTCGCTGAGAATCGCACTTGCTGTTTCAATCGGGCCTGCACCCTTACCCGTAACCGTAATTTCTCCTGCAAGCTCAGTGTCTACTGACGCCACATTCAGGGTTCCTCCGACTGCAAGGGGATGGTTGATCGGTACAAGCCTTGGGGCTACCTGGATCCTCTCCCTGCTAACTTCCCCTATAAGTTTGATCACATGCCCCCTTTCATAAGCCATCTCCAGGGCTTCAGGCGTGACCTTTGTGATTCCTGTAACTTCAACGTCCCTGTAAGTAGCATTAAGTCCGAAGATTGCATTGGCAAGAATTACCAGTTTACAGGCTGTGTCAATCCCTTCCACGTCATACTTAGGGTCGGCTTCAGCAATTCCAAGCTGCATGGACTCGGCAAGAATGTCTGTATAACTTGCCCTTTCCTCCAGCATCCTTGTCAGAATATAGTTGCAGGTTCCGTTCAGTATTCCTTTGATGCTTTTAACTTTATTGCCTGCAAGAACTTCATTTACCAGGTTAATAACCGGCATTGAACCGCCGACAGTCGCTTCGAACCTGAAATTTGACCCGGCTGCCTTTGCGGTTTCCACGAGTTCCCTGTAATTAAGGGCAAGAGGCCCTTTGTTGGAAGTAATAACGTCCTTTCCGGTTTGGAAGGCCGCAAGCATGTTTTGTAGACCTGCTCCGCCGGTTTTGATATTTGTAGGGGTGGTCTCGATTACCAGTTCATGGTCTACGGATCTGATGACTTCGACTCCGGTAATCTTTTCAAGGGCAACAGTTCCACTTATTCTCTTGCGGGTGAGGCAGTCGGCAAGGTCCACACCCTGAAGATTAACAGTAGCGCCCTTTGAATCCACAACAGCGACAACTTTCACTTCCAGCCCGATACTTTCCAGATACTCATTTTTCATAAGGAGTACCTCGGCCACACCCTGTCCGATTGCACCGAACCCTAGAATCGAACAGCATACTGTCTTCATGTTTTCAAACTCCTAAAAACTATTTTTCAGGCCTGGATGTCTATTGGAAGGACCATCAGCAGGTCTTTTTTTGCCGAGACTTCTTTCAGGATGTTGAGTGCCGTTTGCAGATCCTCTTTACCCACGGCATCAATTTTTATAAGAGCTGAAGAAAGCAGATTGATACCCGGCATGGAAAGGGAAAGGTCCACAACCTCAGCAAACCCTGTTTTGTCGATCTCATCAATTGTATCCTGAATGCCTGTATGAACTACATGCCCTATGAGAACCACGTTTATGCTCTCCCTGAAACGATGTTCTCCTACTCTTACGACTCTGACTCCGCTTTCTTCCAGTTTGGCCTTTATTATTTCAACGCTTTCAGGTCTGGTTTCAAGTACGAGCTGTACAGGCACTGTTTTTCTGGGGGTTCTCTTCTGATGGTGATGTAATACGGTTATCAGGTTAGCCTTACATTCCGAAAGAGGCTGGAGGGCTAAAAGCATCTGCCCTGGCACATCTTTTAGTTCAATGTCCATGGAAATTCGCATGTTGTCCCTCGTGCACTTTGTAATAATTCTTTGTGCAATTTAAATAATAATTTACCAATCTATCAATATAATATCCAGCAACTTACTGTCAAGGTTGTAGTAATATATCAGAGTATCATATCAGAGTATCATATCAGAGTATCATATCAGAGTATCCGGTTCCAATCGAGCCATGAAGCTTCTTAAACCTCATTTTTGTAATTTCAATACAAACTTGTTCCCGTGAAACAAGGCCCTGTTACTCTGATTTTATTAATGCATTTATATTCAGTAAATACTCTACTAGACATAAGAATTTAAAAAGGTTATTCAAATAAGTCGAACATTCGATCTTTCAAATACTGTTAACCCATTCTGTTGTTTAGTAGATTAATTAAGTTATATAGTTTACTGTTTATGGCCTTTCAAAATAGACTATTAGAGTATTATTATTCTGCTTAGGACTATGTTCTGCTTATTCCTTCTTATTTTTATGTTCTGTCTGCCTGGGAAGATGCATGTCCGGAATACGGATTATATTCCCTCTTCCTCTTTTGAATTTCTCGACCAGCCCGCGCTCTTCAAGATCCGAAAGCATAAGACTGACTTTGGACTCTGAATACGGGGATTTTTTCCGGAGTTCTCTCTGGGTGACCCGGTTTCCGCTAGCTCGGATTACATCAAGGAGATCTTTGAGATCTTCAGGAAGATTAAGTATGGAATGCTTTGGAACGTCGGGGCTCGATTTATTTAGTTCTCCGCCATAGAAAGAAGAATCCGGTATATTTGGGTCCTTTTCTTCAGGCTTCACCCTCTGCTGCATAAATTTTCCAGTTTCCGATGCGTCTCCTGCATTTTCAGCAATAGCGGGTCGTTCAGGGCTTGCTTCCGGAATTTCTATAATGTCTTCTGTCGAACCGTTTTCAGTCTCCTCAGAAAATATTGCATCTTTTATGGGATTCTCAGACTGTAACAGGTATGGTTCTCTGCTTCCTCCCGGAAACAGGGTTGTTGTCTCAGGAGATTTTTCATGCTTCTTTTTTAAAAAGTAACCAGCTAACAAAAGGACTATTAGGGCAAGGAAGGCAGAAACTAAGATGGTATTTTGAGAGCTTGCCCCGGAGATGAGCTCCGTTTCTTCAGAATCCAGATTGGGGAGTTCGAATTCCCCCTGGTCCAGGAGTCCTTCATCATAGGGTGGGAACAGGAGAAGGTCATGCACATACTCTCCTTTATCTGAAATTACAACCTCTTCGTTTGCTGTATAAACTACGTTGCTTCCCTCAAGATAGTTGGCAGTTATCAGATAGGTGCCAGGAGTAAGATTGAAAGAATATTGCGAATCCGTTGCAACAAAGTACTGTTCAGGGGTGGAATTAATTTCGACCACTGAGTTATTAAGAGGCTTGAAACTATCCCACTCATAAACGGTCCCGTGAATTGTGGCCGCAATTGCGTTTCCCTGAAAAAACATAAGGAAAAAGAAAACACAGGCGATCCTGCAGAGCTTTCTAAAATTCACGGAATGTTAAATGGTTTTTTAACATAAATCTTTTGCTTTCCCTCACAGAAATTTCTAAAATAATAACAGCTTATTAAAGCTTTATCAAGAAAAAAAGGGATTATTCAAGCTTAAAATTCAATATGTGCCTGTTAATCTAACTTATTCCGAAAAGAATGCTTATATTTACCTTATTCCATATACAGTGTAATAACTTGAAAAAGGAGGCAGTCAGATGAAAAAATCACAAACTATGCGATATCTGGCTTATCTTACGATCCTATTGACATTACTCAGTGCGCTTCCAGGAGGCTCCCTTGCTGCCAAAGAATCTTCTGAACATGGAAATAGTAATCAGGACCAGTATATGCGCGAAGATGCCCGCGATTCATACGAGAATGAAACCAACAATTCAGGTGACGCCACTGACTCGGAGTCGGATACGGAACGGCTTCAGAACAATCTCAGCGTAAAAGACGGGAACAGAATTTCCGAATATAAAGACGAAAGAAAACAATTAATAGAAGAACTCCAGTTTCATAAGAAGGAATATCAGGAAGCAAAAGGAGATTTTCTCGAGATCAGAAATCGTATCCGGACAGGAAAACTTGATCCAAACTCAGAAGAGGCTTTAAATGCTACAAGGACCTACCTTAACTCAAGCATTAATTATATGATAGCTCACCTTTCAAATGTAAAGAGCAATATGGAATACTCAAATGGCAATGAAACAGAAGAACAAATTGTTGCTATAGATGAAAAGATTAAATTGCTTGAAGTTGAGAAGGCACAGGTTGCAAAAGCTTCCAGTCAGAAAGAGTTTTTGGTCGTTGTCAGATCCGTACGCGAAGTATGGGATAATGCCGAGAGAACCAGCCTTGCAGGCGTAGGACAGACCGTCAGTGAGAAAATAGGAAAATTTCTTGAAAAATCCGAAACTCTCTCTGAAAAACTTGGAACAAATATCGAGAGTCTGAACGAAACCGATATTGACAAGGCTGACCTTGAGACAAAGCTTGCCAGTTACAAACTATATATAAAATCAGCTCAGGAGAGGAAAGAAGCGGCGGACTCCATTTACAGCGGTGAGAATGTCACTCTGGAAAATATGGAAACGGCGAATAATTACCTGCGTCAATCTCTTAGTGAGATCAGTAAAGCAAACAATATACTCAGACAAATTTTCGACGAGCTGAAAAAGTATGAAATTGATAAATATAACGAAACTGGAGTCGAAAGTAGCCTGAAAACCGTACTTAACAATACTAAAAATGTAACAGGTACACACAATAGTTAACATCTCAGAAGCGGCTCTTCTGTCAGTGCAAAGAAGGCCTCTTCTAATGGAGAAAAATATCATAACCAGGGGATGAGACTGGAAACCTTACTGAAGAAAAATTACAGAATTGAGGAGGCAGAAAATGGTTAAATTCGCTCACCTGCTCGTACTGTCAGCTTTAGTTGTCTGGCTTGCAGGATCTGGCTGTGTCGGGAACGGTACATCTGAAGTAAAAGAATCAGGAATAGACCCAAACGTTGCCGAGGCAGGTAATGGGGCACCGTCCGAAGATCTGGAAATTGGGCTCACACAGGCAGAAATCCAGGGGCTTAATTGTGATATGGCAGATCTCGAGGACTTGCTCGTAAATGCAAGCCCTGAAGAGGAGATAACAATCGAAGAACTGTGAAATGGAAAGGAAATAAGTGAAATTTCAACTGGAAAATAGTTTTCACTTGAAAAACATCTTATCTTTATTTTTCATTTTCTGAATTTCGTCTTCCAGTATATCTACTCTTGATTCAAGTTCATGCATGTCTTTTCTAGTAAAGATATCTGCTTTTGAGATAGAGTCCTGGATTTTCTCAGAGATTTTCTTTTCAAGGTCAACTTTCTGCTTTTTGCTTTCTTCAAGCACATCCTGAATAACCTTTTTACCTTCTTCCTTACTAATATCTCCTTTATCGACAAGGTCTTTTACAAGATCATTTATTTTGTCTTCGGTCACTGCCCAGAGGCCGGCTCCTATGAGCCCGAGTTTTCTGACTGATTCCCTCATGTACAAACACTCGCTTTTGAATTATCAATCTTAAAAAAAGTTACATGAAATTATTAATCTGCTATGGTCTTTAAGGGTGTATTAAAAGTTCCCCTATACTTAACTTAACAGATTACTTAATCAAACGAAAATATATAAATATATTAAATGGTGATGCTATTCGGGGGTAATTTGATGGCAGACACTTTAGAACTACCACCAGCTATATGTGCATATCCTGACGATAAATACGAAAACCTTGAAATTGAGGTCGTTCTCCAGGAAGTCTAAATGAAAGATATTTCTGGTAAGATCCCCGAAAATGGTTATGTAAAAGCCACCGAAGAAAGGGTTGAATATGCGGACAGCACGCAGTCTGCTGCCCTGTGAGCCCGGAAAAAGTGGTTGCTAATTATTCAAATGGTGTACTTAAAGTAACAGTACCTTACCAGCAGCCTTTTGAAGAGCTGTGGATGTAAAAATTGAATAAAGTAACCGTAAAGTAACCAGGACTTATGCAGTTGAAACGAGAAATCAATAGCGTTAAACCTCAAACTGTATAAATCATAATGTCTGTGATAGGTATGCTCACGCTTGATTTTGTTCCTCACATACTTAAGTCCTGAACTCACGTATCTAAGAGCCTATCCGAAAAGTCAGTAATGCATGTTGAAAAGTCACAATAGGTCTATAATATCAGAGTATCCGTTCCGGTTTTGCATATTGCATATTGTAAAAGTTATAGCAGGTAACCACTTTTCGGATAGGCTCGAAGTCCGAATCTATAAAATAATTGAATTTTATTGAAAAGAGGTTTTTAAATGAAGAAAATGACAGAGCAGCATCTTATCAATGCATTCGGAGGAGAAAGTCAGGCACATATGAGGTATTTACATTTTGGAAACAAGGCCGAAAAAGAAAAATATTATAATGTAGCCCGATTATTTCGTGCAATTGCCCATGCTGAATATTTACATGCAGGAGATCATTACCGGGAGTTAAGACACCTTGAGGGAGGATTTGTCGCAAATAGCATGGCAGCTTTTGGCCCTGGGGATTCCAGGAAAAACCTTAAACTGGCCATTGCTGGCGAGACCTTTGAAATTGAGGAAATGTACCCCGTATACATAGAAGTAGCAAAATTCCAGGGCGAAAAAGGCGCACAAAGAAGTTTTGAATGGTCATATGCCAGTGAAAAACTACATAAACAGCTTTTTGAAAAAGCATTCGAGTGGGTTAACTCAGGAAAAGATGTTGACCTTGGCCCGATCCAGGTCTGCGAAGTCTGTGGATATACCCTTGAAGGAGAAGCACCCGACAGGTGTCCTGTATGCAATGCATTAAAAGACAAATTTACTGCATTTAAATAAGTGCCTGTCTTGAATTGGCTGATCCTTATCATGCGAGTTTCTCTACCGCAGGATATGTATGACTTCGTAAGAGGTCGTATATCCAAACAGGCAAGACTACAGTTTAAGTTCGGTTAAAAATTTCAATTTTTCTATGGTAAGTGATTTGTCAGTAGAGAGTGATTTAATTTTATCAAAAAAGCTTTTGGGCATTGCATGTCTTACACCATCACTGGAAGGGAAAACGATTAGCTTATCCCCTACAGCGCATTCGATGTTCTTGGGGCATGCTACAATGTGCCCTTCGTCTATTTAGATATAAAAATTCGATCCATCGGTATCTGTCATTATTTCATTTATTTGACAGTTTTATATGAGTTTTCAAACTTAGCGTTGCACTTCAAACACTGAATTTTGAAGCTGTGAAGGTAGCTTTCTTCTGAGTTGTGTTCAATTAAAAAGTAATCTTCTACAGGAAGACCTGAATCAAGTCTTCACCCATTTTCACAATTCTTACAATCAATGTGCTTTAACACACCTGATTCGGAATATTTAACAGTATGAAAAGTTGATGTTGGCTCTATGTGTTGTAAAAATATTGTTTCAACTGTATCCTCACCGGGACTATCTCTATCATTATCTTTAAATCTATCTTCGATTTCGATTTCGCGCTTCTTTTTGCCTATTAAAGCTCCGTCTCGTGACTTAGTTTTGAACCCAGTTTTCATCCCAATCTCTGATGAAATTTTTATTTTTTCATGAGATATTATATTGTGAGTGTTCTATATAAATACGAAGAACAGGCTGAAAGTATTCATACTTCTCTTGATTTTAAGCAGATTTGCCACAGTACAGAAATTACAACTAATGAATATAACCGTGACATTTCTCTCTTTTATCAAATTAATAAAAAGTCATGGTCTTAGAATCCAAGGTGGTATTCCTCAAACCTTTTTATAATATTTTCATTTCTGTGTTCTGCCCGCAGGCATAGGTTTTGCTTTACTGTCCTGTAAATCTGTTGCAGCCTACAGGCACACGGAGCCAATATCTTAAGCATAGCAAAATGTACTTACGCATTAAATGGTATAATATTAAGGTAATATAAACAAATAATAAAACTTAATCAAAATTAAATATTAGAGGTGCATCATATGGACGGAGTTAAAAAAATATGTAAAACAGCCATTGGTGTTATGGTGGGCGCCGGTTTAATTTGTTTTGTTAAGGGTTTATGCTTAGGTTACTTGATTTGTCACTATAAAAATAAGTGGCACAGTGCAAAATGCACTGATAAGACAGACAAAGAGCAAGAATAATATGAATTATATTATTTAGGCGTTTGAGCTTAGTCCCCTTTTCTCATTTCATTTTATAATATAATTGAGAGTCATTGTTTAAAATATGATAATTGAAGAAACCTAAAATTAAACCAATTTCAAAATAATTCTGTTTTATTTTGCAAAATAGATAACTAGCCCTGATATAAATAGAGCTAAACCAAACTGAAAAAGTTGATCTGAATGAGATCTATACTCAATAGTACTAAATTCAACAATGAAAGGTATAAAAGGATCAGGCTGTACAACAAAAGAATAACTTGCATCACTTTCTAAATCGAACTCACGCTTACTATTGCCTTTCAGATTCTCACTTATACTTGTAATATGCCTCCTTTGACCAGTAGATGTTTCAAAAAGTTTCGTTTTGGATAATGCAAATCGAACTTTTTGCTTCCTTTTTCCTTTTAATTTTACCTTCATAACAGATTTAACAGGATTATCAAAATTATCTGTTTGCCTTCATGTGACTTTTTTAATCTAGTTTGGATTAATTTTGGAATTTTTGACTAAATTAAACACAGATATCTTTATTATTCCCAAGTTACTTATTATATTCACTAGTTTGGGGAGATTATAGTATGTCGGACCATATTATAAAATATACAAAGTACCTGAACTAATAGCATTTAACAACAGTCAGGAGTGTGGGAGTGAATGAGATATCTAAAATCTGAAAAGCTAGAACGGACATCAGGGATTTTACTGGCAGTCCTTTTTATAGTTTCATTGACAGTTGTGTCTGCAGGTGCAGTTTCTTCGGATTCATCAAGCCAACAGACAGAAATAAAATCCATTAGTCCATACCAATACGAGGAACCAAATCTATTCTTTCTGCAGGGAGTTGGACCTAAGTATAAGGATGTACAAATAAGCTATTCGACGAGCAGCATCACAGGCAAACCTCTTTTCACCTATAAAGACTCAAAAGGCGCACGCAGCTTTATGGGAGATGAAATCCGTACACAAAATACGGAGACAGGTACGCTGGTTACTGTGACCTTAGAGACTGTTACGGACCTTCGTATAGTCACGCTGACTTTGCTCGTGCCTGCAATTAACCTCGATGGTTCAGCAAAAGAATTTAAGACTATAGCGATCCGGACAACCAATAAAACAACTATCGGTGGAGGGCGCTTCGTTAAGGGAGCAATTCAATTCTATGAAGTTATAGACCTCAAAGGAACTGCCAATAGTGTCATATTTTGAGTTGAATCCGGGACTTGACTATCTTAGTAATTATAGTCAATTAACAAATTAAATACACTTTAAACGCTAGAATTCAAACTTTATAACCATAAAAAACACTAAGAGTATGGAATAACTAAAACAAAACTTTATAACAGCGAAAAACGCGGAAAGTGCAGAAAGATTGTGCCTTTATTTCCTTTTTCCATACTCTTTTCGTTGACAGTTAATCCGTATTTATATATTTATTTTGGTATCTTTTATCTTCGAGAAAGTAGTACAGATTACTTTAAAATCTTCTCACTCTTTTGCCCTATTTTCAAGCTTTTCCGTAACTTTAGGCCATAGAGACAGTGAAATTATCATGGTGATCACAAAAACAAAAATTGAGCCTGCAGCCATGTCCACCTGGGTATAGGCCGTCTCACCGCGCGATACATTGATTAAAAGAGCCCCAAAAAGAAAAAGGCTCACAAGCACTATCGAGGTGGCAATACTTGATAGAAACACTACTCTGGGCCTGTTCTCCGTGGATTCGAATTTTGCCATACAACTCACCATTAATTTTCAAACCTGCTTTAATTTGAGCTTCAAAATTGTATTTCCATGAGTTTTAGATTCTCTGAATTCACTTGATCCTGCTTCTTTTCATCAGGAGGGAATTGGTAGTCACCGAGACTGAACTGAGCGCCATGAAAGCTGCAGCAAGTTCGGGTGTAATCAGGACCCTGTCAAAGAAGGGGTAAAGAATCCCTGCGGCAATAGGGATGCCTATTGTATTGTACCCAAACGCCCAGAGAAGGTTCTGTTTGATCTTTTTAATGGTAAGGCGGCTCAGTTTAAGGGCTGCAACCACGTCTCTAGGGTCACTCTTTATAAGCACGATTTTTGCGGATTCCATTGCAACATCCGTGCCTGTTCCCATAGCAATTCCCACGTCGGACTGGATCAGGGCTGGAGCGTCATTAATGCCGTCACCCACCATTCCGACGAGTTTGCCTTCTTCCTGGAGTTTTTTGATTGCATTTGCTTTGTCTTCGGGCAGCACCTCGGCAAGTACTCTGGTAATCCCAACTTCCGTTGCAATCGCACCGGCTGTAAGGGCGTTGTCTCCGGTTATCATAACTACCTCGACACCCATTTTTTTCAGAGTCTCAACCGCCTCCCTTGAGTTTTCCTTCAGGGTATCGGCAACTGCGATAAGGCCTATATTTTCGTTCTCAAGGGCTACAAGCATTGCAGTCTTCCCTTTTTCTTCAAACTCTCGCATTTTAGTTTCCATTTCCTTAATGGAAATCCTATTTTCTTCCATAAGTTTGCGGGTGCCGAGCAAAATTCTTTTTTCTTCAAAATAGGCTTCAATTCCTTTCCCTGGAAGAGAACGGAAATTTTCTGCCTTTCCGGGGCTGATTTCTCTTTCTTCTGCCCCTTTTACAATAGCTTCCCCGAGAGGGTGTTCCGATCCTTTTTCAGCCGTTGCCGCAATGAAAAGCACCTCTTTTTCCCCATGACCCGGAGCGGCAAGAAGATCCGTTAGTTTTGGAGAGCCTTTCGTAAGAGTCCCGGTTTTGTCAAACACGATAGTATCAAGTTTATGTGCCCTTTCAAGAGCTTCTCCACCTTTTATGAGGATTCCGTTTTCTGCACCTTTGCCCGTGCCCACCATAATGGCTGCAGGGGTTGCAAGCCCGACTGCGCACGGACATGAGATTACAAGGACAGTAATGGCGATAAGCAGGGAGAAGAGGAATGGGCTGATCCCTCCGAGAGATACGGATTCGCCCACTCCGTAGCGCCAGTAACCTACGAAGAACCAGAAGAAAAAGGCAAGAAGGGCAATTATATGCACAGCTACTACGAAGTTTCCGGCAAAAATATCTGCAACCCTCTGTATGGGAGCTTTTGTAGTCTGGGCAGTTTCCACAAGCCTGATAATCTGGGCAAGGGCAGTGTCAGCCCCAACTTTTGTAGCCCGAAAATTAAAAGTTCCTGTCCTGTTCAGGGTGGCCCCTATAACCGTATCTCCAGGACTTTTCTCTACAGGAATACTTTCTCCCGTAAGCATGGACTCATCTACTGCCGAACCGCCTTCCACCACAACTCCATCAACAGGGATCTTTTCTCCGGGCCTGACAACAACAATGTCGCCAACAACCACTTCTTCGATAGGCACCTCTTTTTCAATACCGTTTACAAGGATCCTGGAAGTCTTTGCCCTGAGGCCCATGAGTTTCCGAATTGCTTCTGATGTCCGGCCTCTCGCCCTGGCTTCAAGGTACCTTCCAAGGACAATGAAAATAATGAGAAAAGCGACTGTGTCGTAGTAAAGGCTGTCATATCCGGGGCCCAGGTTAAGAAATGTTGCTGCCACGCTGATGAGGTAAGCTGACCCTGTCCCTGCCGCAATTAGCAGGTTCATATCAGTTACACCATACTTGAAACCCTTAAAGGTCCCGACAAAAAACTGCCTGCCGGGAAAAAGAAGGACAAGAGTGGACAGTACAAAAAGAACTATGTGATTGGAAAAGAACGCAGGCACGAAAGACAGAAAAGGAAGCATCATGCTCATGTTCCCAAGGCCAATTGGAATTCCCAGCACAAGAGCAATTATAAGGTTATTTCTTTGCCTCTGGATCTCGGAGTTCCTGGACATTTGCTCTCTATCCTCATACTCCACAGTCTCAGCCCTGACTGATGCCCCGTAGCCAATACCTTTGACTGCATCAATAATCTCCCTTACCGAAATCCGGGCTGAATCAAATTCTACAACTGCCTTTTCAAGCGGGAAATTTACTGAGGCTGAAATCACGCCTTCTTTTTTATTGAGTATCTTCTCAATGTTTGCGGCGCAGGACGCACAGCTCATGCCCTGAAGATCAAGCGTAACCTTATCCTTCTCTACTTTATATCCGATGGATTCGATAGCTTCCTCTATTTCCTTAGGAGAGACAATGGAAGGTTCAAAAATTACCTTTGCTCTTCCGAGCTCCAGATTGACAGCTACTGAGTCCACACCCTCCTTTTTTTTTAATATCTTTTCAATATTCAGGGCACAGGCTGAACAGGTCATGCCGGAAACTCCAAGCGTGATTTCCTTTATACCGGTTTTCGGGCTTGAGCTTTGCGTTTCCTCTTCTTCTGCCAGTTCGCATATTCCAGGCAGGGGGCAGGTTTGAAGGGCCTCTTCGGATTCCTTTGGTTCATTTAAAGCCCTCTCCACAGCCTCTGAAGTTACCTCTGCGATCTCTGTTGTGTCGGAAATCTCTGCCTGAGCCTCTTGCTTAGCCTCTTTTTCGCTTTCTGTTAAGTATCCGACCTTAAGAATAGCTGCCTTTATGTCGTCCAGACTAACTTTTTGAGGGTCAAAACTAACAGTGGCACGTTCGGATTCGAGATCTACATCAACGAATTCTACTCCCTCAAAAGAAGAAATAGTATCTGCTACCCTTTTCTGGCAGTGACCACAGGTCATGCCATATACTCCTATAGTAACTTCCATCGGATATGCCGCCTATCCAGATTTTTCAGGACTGCCCGGCTTTTAACAAAACTTTTCCGGGCTCTTTTATATTTTTATAACCAGCCTTAAGCAGGGTCATCCTTATGACATACGCATCAGTTATCCGGCTGTCATAGGCTACATTTATTGTCCTGTCAGGAATATTTATGTTTACTCGAGAAACCCCGTTGATAGAGGTAACGAGCCTGGTAATCATGTCTTTACAGTACCTGCAGACCATGTCATCTATTATTAATGTTGTTTCCCCGATATGTCCACCCCCAAAGAATCAGCTGTTTTTTCAAACAGGCGCTTCACCCATATAATAAAAATTTGTACCTTTAGTATATAATTCTTTAAAACCTATGCCTGAGATCTATACCATCATACGGGCTCGTATCCGGCTTCCCGAATCGCAGCCTTGACTTTTTCGAGATTTTCCTTTCCTTCTTCGTATTCAATGACTACCTGCTTTTTTTGAAGGTTTACTTCTGCTTTCCGTACACCTTCCACAGCTTCAACTGCTTTTTTTACCCTCATTTCACAGTGTCCGCAGGACATGCCTTCAACTTTTATGGTTTCTTTAGTTATAGTTTCGACCTCCATCTAATTTTTACTAAATGATTTAACATAATAATTTTATGGAATACTGTAGGATTGAATAAATATATGTCCGGCCTGCTCCAAATTCTTTGCTGCCCGCAGAGCTAGATCGGCAAGGAAAAGTTGTACCTGCATTTGTAAATCAGTTCCTTTAAGCGAGTGTAGCGAAAGTAGGGAAAGAAAAAACAAATTTCCAAAAGGGGCTCATGCCCTGTTCCCCGGATCGCAGCCTTGAATTTTTCGAGGTTTGGTGCCAGGAGTGAGAAAAAGGGCAATGTTAAGGATTCGAGCTGTCTGCTAACCTCTCCGAGCGACATAAAGCACCTTCCAAGCAGTGGTGAGTAGAAAGAGACCTCCTAGGATGAAAATGCTGCTGACTAGATGAAGCAGGCCAAGATGAGGATCTCCCTTCAGGCCAAGGAGCGTGTACCAGAGACGGCCTGTATCATGAGATAACAGGTCGATTCCTGGGTAATGACTTGCCAGCCAGCCTGAGAGCAGGTAAATGGTAAGAGGAAAACCGTACATTTCGGTAAACAACGCAACTATGAATGCAGCAAATCCACCTTGGTCCTGTGTATGAATCAATCCGCTAGATAACGAACGATTAACACTGCGAGGATTCCAAGTATCATGATCAGAGTCACGGCCATCAGGGCAGTCGACCACAGCCTTGCGTCGTACACCTTCAGGGATTTTCTTGCGTTCTCCGAGCCCAGAAGAAGCACCAAGGAGAGTACGAATAAAATAATCGCTATCATGCTCACTGAGATCCAGTGATGGCCCGTAAGTGCTGCCAATGATTGTCTAAAACCGGTTGATACGTCATGTGCGATGATGATGCAGCCGATTAAAAATATGGTGATTGTGGCTGATGCGATGGAAGTCGCTGAGTCCTTCATTTTAAGGCCCCCAGCCCCGACTTTCCATCATTGGATATGACCGCTCCCATCAGGAACATGAGCAACACCATGAAGAGTGCCAGGCAGGCAGTTATCGTCAGGGCGCGCCTCAACTTAGTATCATCCAGAAAAGCGTCTCTGTCGAGGACGAAAAGGGTAATAGACAGAGCGAAAGCGATTATGGGAAGAAAGACGAAAATGTGTTCTTTTGCCTCCATTACAACCTCGTGCGCCCAAGGATGCGGCCCTGCCAGGATTACAGGTTTTACCTGGGAGCCGTAGACCGTTAAATAGTTGTAGCCTCCTACAATCCAGCACCCTGTGGTTAACAGGAGTGCAGCCAGATAACTTGCTATCCTGGCCCTGGCGAGTGACCTGTCTGTCGGATACAGCGTCTCTACAATAATCCAGACCAGAACAAGGGCAGATAGGCCTCCAGATATCGAATGCAAGAGAACCAGGCTCTTTGTCCCGCCAACTACGCCATTATGCAGGCCCCAGCTGGCATCGATGATCAGGATTGGTGCCAGAGCATATCCCATCATTTTATGCAATCCTCGGTACCTTGCTCGATTCTTAAAAACCAGGCTTAGAAAAAGCTGAACAATCATGATGAGAAGAATGATCAGTCCCAGCTTTCCGTGAACAGACGATAGTATGGATTCTCCGTGCTGCAACCTTATCCACAAACCATAGATGAACAATCCCAGGATGAAAGCTCCAAAGTAAATACCGCCCTTTTTATGAAGCGTAAAAATATTTCCTGAGCTTCTCTTTATCCTTCCTCTGAGCATGGCCCCGGTTGTAAGAACATAAATAATTAGCATCAGGCTGATGATAGCTATCAGGGCATGGCCTATCCAGTTGTCATACGCCAAGGCAATGCCACCAATAATTAAAAGCAAAACTAGGCCTATGTATATATCCGATATTGTTTGTCTTCTGTTTAATTTTTCAGAAATTTAAAACCCCCCATGTTGCCCTTTTTTCAAAGCTTCTAAGGTATTTCAGTTAGCGGAAATGGGCTTTTTTCTTGCCCCAAAACCAAATAGAAGCCAGGTGAAGACGTAACCAGTTAGAAGAACTTTCTCAATTATCCTATGCCTGGTAGCTTTGTTAATGGCTGTAACCTTATCACATTCAGGGATGCTATGAAAGGATAATCAGTCCTATCAACACGGCAAGAATCAAAACCGCTTTTTCTACAAAACCTGCTCGATACATGAGATGCCTCTTAAAAAGATCTTCAAGATCTGAATTCTCTTAATGGGATAACGTCTTTTCGAACAGGGATCTAATAATATTCATGAATTAATATTCATATAATAATATTATTCATGCACCTTATATTACATTGCTCCAAAAAAGTTTTTTTCCAAAGATACATTATAATTTATCCAGCATCCCTCCAGATACCCACTGGATATTACAAAAAATAAGTACATTATTCACATTTATTCCACAATGCAGTAAAATATGGTTGTGTAATATGGTTGTATATGAAGAAATTATCTCTATATCTTTGCTTACACTGCTGGCAAGCATAATCGGGACTCTGGCCGGATTTGGAATATCTACTGTCATGGTACCCGTTCTTCTGATTATCCTTCCTCTGCCTCAGACCCTGCTCCTGGTGGGCATAATTCACTGGTTTAATGATATCTGGAAGATACTCTTATTTCGGGAGGGAATAAGATGGAAGCTTTTTCTTGCTTTCGGCCTTCCCGGGATCTTTACCAGTTTCCTGGGATCGTCCTTATCCTTGAGAATTTCCCACGAAATTCTTTCAAGAACATTAGGGGTTTTCCTTATAGTCTATGTTCTCTTCATCGTCTTCAACCGAACTTTCAAACTGAGTCAGAGGTTATCTGTGGCAGTATCCGGTGGAGCCCTGACAGGATTTTTTGCAGGTATCTTTGGCATAGGCGGGGAAATAAATGCTGTAGTCTTGAGCGCTTTTAACCTGGAGAAGGCCGTTTATATCACAACTGCTGGCGCCATATCTTTTATGATTGACTCTACAAGGATAGCGACCTATGTTAGAGGAGGTATTGGGCTTGAGCCTGTCATTCTAGCAGGTTTTTTGATCTTCATACCCTTGTCTTTAATCGGAGTAATGATTGGGAAAAGAGGAATTGAAAAAATACCCCAGGAAAAATTCAGGAATTTTGTGGCAGTTTTCATATTTTTATTTGGCCTTAAACTGGTGCTGCTCCCTTAGCTTGATGGCATTCTTTGCTCTCTAGTTTTTGCACGTTCGTTATGGCTTTTCTATAGCCCCCTCTTTATTCTTTATTCAGCGAAGGCTTGTAATTCCTTTCTTTCTCTAATGCCATAATTTACAGTTATCCCCACTAAAAGTACAGCTAAAGAACAGTACTTTTGTATTGATTCGTGAAAATGTTTGGAAGCAAATTTTTCCAAATTTATTCCAGCGTTGACCTAAAACTCGAAATTTACTTTTTAAATATTGTACTTCGAATAATAAATTAAATTCTTGATTATGAAAACAATCCTGAAAACTCATATTAATATACTAATCTCGGTAGATGTGAAAAGGAAATGTGATGAAGTCAAGCTATATTTAATTATAGTTTTTAATTCTCTTAGTTAAGTATTTTTATTCCGATCTATTCTTTTTTATTGGTATATATACTTTGAGATCTCTAAATTCAGTTAAATTAGTCGCACTAAACTAATTTTAGAATTGTTATTTCATAAATTAAAAAACAGTGCGTTTCAAACCAGAGGTTCATTCTTTTAACGAGGGGTGTGTATATAAATGGATGCCGAAATGGTGATTGGGAAAAGTTATAGATTCCTTATGCCGCAGGGGGTTTTCAGAGAAAAACAGACGGCTTCTCATAATATAACCGTGATTCTTCCGGCTTATAATGAAGAGGTGTCTATAGGGAGCATTGTCTTGCTTGCGAGACGGTATGCTGACAGGGTGATAGTTGTTGATGACGGGAGTTCGGACAGAACGGCTGAGATTGCTGCAAACGCCGGGGCTGAGGTGATTGTGCATTCTCCAAATAAAGGAAAGGGAATGGCTTTTAAGACTGGATTTGAGGCAGCCGAGGGTGCAGATATTATAGTTACCATGGATTCGGACGGGCAGCACAACCCTGCAGATATCCCGAAACTGGTTGCCCCTATTCTCAAAGGCGAAGCTGATCTGGTAAACGGCAGTCGCTATCTATATGGTCATGCCACAAATACGCCTGCCTACCGTCGGCTGGGGCAAACCATTCTGGACAAGGTTACCATCATTAACTCTGGCATCAGCATTACCGATTCTCAGAGTGGGTTCCGCGCTTTTTCAGCCTCCACAAAAGATATTTTTCGTTTCAATGCTCAGGGCATGGAAATAGAAAGTGAAATGCTTGCAGATGCAGGAAGGTCAGGGTTAAGAATTAAAGAAGTAGAAATAGATGTAAGGTATGACGTTGACTGCTCAACAGAAAATCCTGTAAAGCACGGCCTGAGTGTTTTGGTAAAGGTCTGTAAAGATATAGAATTTAATAAACCTCTGTGTTGTTTCACTTTGCCAGGAGTCGTTTTTGGGATATGCGGGGTATACATTGGCCTCAGTTTTTTACAAACTTTTTATCTTGGCGGAAGTCTGTACTTTGGGCCCACTATTTTGATGGTCATGCTAACTCTGGTTGGAACTTTTATGGCTTTTACTGGAATTTTGCTGCATTCGATAACTAGCTTGATCAGAAACATAAGGTAGGTTAAGCATCAAAACACGGACACAGCCCTTCCGTACTTCCCGTGGTTATAGATCTTGATTAAGTTTTTTTCGTGCCCCTCAGTATTTATGCATTTCTCAAAACTTAATAACTTTTATTCCATCTGTCTTTTCGAGTTTTAGCTCTTTATCCTTAGTATGGCAGGCCCTGTCAAGAGGGTGCCTGCGAAGCTTAGCATGATGTAGAGCATTCTTTGTGAGTTTTTATTATGATACCTGCTTGAAATGCTCTTCCTTGAATATGAGGCTGGAGGTCTTTGAGTATAAATTTTTTTGCAATCTTGAAAATAGAGCTATCAGTTTCCGGAGCAAAAAAACTTTGCTCTTCATTGGGGGTTGCTGCCGGAATTAGTGCGACTTGAGTGGATTTTGGAGTCAGATTCCTTTAAGTTTTTAACTGCGAATATGGTCAGCTCTTTCTTTGATATACCTGCGAAGCCTCCATCTTTTTCATAGACAGCCGCAAAGAGGGGTAGTCTCCTGGTGAGGCCCGAGGCTTGTTAGGGAAAGAATGCTCTGGCTCTCCTCGCCTATGTTTATCGTGTCGTTGCCTTCTCTGATTATGGGCTGGATCTCAGCCTCGAGTTCGTCTTTGAATCTGGGAAGTGCACCGAATTTGCAGCAAATTCGAAGTCA
The DNA here is from genome assembly GCF_031461075.1 of Methanosarcina baikalica. Lineage (NCBI taxonomy): Archaea > Methanobacteriati > Methanobacteriota > Methanomicrobia > Methanosarcinales > Methanosarcinaceae > Methanosarcina > Methanosarcina baikalica. The sequence continues at coordinate 33,678 of NZ_JAVKPK010000041.1, forward strand.
ATTTTTTGTGTACTGGGTGTAATTTGGTTCCTCAGATGTGGAATTTTATACACAACAACTCTTGAGATTTGTGATTTTACAGAACTTGCGGTACACTGCCTAATATCAGATAATTATTAATTATACGAAAAATTTATTCTATCATATTTATCTACATTCTAGCCATCTACATATATAATCACAGATAGATAAAATTTAAATAAATCAATCTAAAAATAGAAGCGTGTAAACAAAATAATACGGAAA
>NZ_JAVKPK010000042.1:0-32919 GCF_031461075.1 Methanosarcina baikalica
CGCGAAATAACATAGGCAATTTTTAAGAATGTATTAAATAACTTTCACATTCAAGAGGGATGATTTAACTTTATCTAAATTATTCATTGCCTAAGTTATTTCGTTACAAATACTTAATGTCGTAGATCAATTAAGCTGGGAGTATGAACTCGCTTACGAGACTCCTTTTATATATGAAAAATTTATACATCACATATAAAAAAATTAATATATTAAATATAAAAAAATATTGGTGCATGCATAGAATGAAACAATTTACGCAATTGAAAGAGGCTATTCTCGATAGAATAGGAATAGGTCAGCCAGGTCTCATGTCACCTGCTGCCTATGATATAGCATGGCTTGCTCGAGTTCCAGGAGAGAATGACTTTACAATACCAGCGTACCCAGAAGCTCTTACTTGGCTGAGAGATAATCAACATCCTGACGGCAGCTGGGGTTCAGACATTGAATATGTACATGATAGAATTATCTCGACATTGGCTGCCATCATAGCCTTGGCGCAGTGGGATGATATAAATAATGATAAATTATATAAAACTCAGAGTAAACGTATCATTGAGCATGGGCTTGAATATATCCGAAATAACGCCGGTAGATTGGAGTTTGAACTCCCCACGGGTGGCTTTGAGCTTATATTGCCAGCCCTTCTCCAAGATGCTGAAAAAATCGGGATAAATGTTCATTGTCAAACCTTTTTACCTTATTATCGGATGCGAGAGGAGAAACTTGCCAAGATTCCGTCACATTTACTATATTCACGGAAGCTTTCCATCACTCATTCTCTGGAATTCATGGGCGATAGTTTGGATCTAGAAAGAGCAGAGATTTTCCAGGATTCGAATGGTGGTGTTGGGTTCAGCCCTTCATCAACCGCTTATCTTCTGACTAAATTACCTAGAAATAATGCGGCACGCAGCTATATTGCCAGTCTTGTTGCTGCCTATGGGAACAAGGTCCCGGAAGTATTTCCATTTGATACATTTGAGCTATCATGGTCATTATGGAACCTATTCCTCGCTGGAGCTGATAGCTCTGATCCGAAAATTGAACACCATATTAGAGATCTGAAGTCTGTTTGGGATAAAGGAGAAGGAGTAGGTTCCACCACAGTATCCTCTGTTGTAGAATCCGATACTTCCAGTATGGTGTTCAGTGTTTTAAAAATGGCTGGTGCCGATCCGGATCCCATACCACTCCGTCAATTTGAGAAAGAAGATTATTTTATCTGCTACCATTATGAACGAGATCCTTGCACAAGTGCAAATGTTCACGTCCTTGAGGCCCTAAAAGGAGTTGATGAGAAAGCCACAGAAAAGGTGCGGAGATGGCTATATAAATCTCAAGTTGATTGTTCCTATTGGACAGATAAATGGCATGCATCCCCGTACTATCCAACAGCACATGCCGTGATAGCTTTGATAGGGGTCGATCACGATTTAGCCAGAAGCGCATCTCAATGGATTATAAACACACAGCGAATTGATGGTGGTTGGGGCTACTATAATAGATCGACTGCTGAAGAGACCGCATACTGCCTGCAAGCATTGACCATATACTCTCGTGAAGTAATGCCAATAGACCGAAATATTCTTGAAAGAGGCAGAAGATGCCTGCTTGCCTTTGATAATAAGAGACCAGACCTGTGGATAGCCAGAAGCCTATACACTCCTATAACAGTAGTAGAATCTGCAATATATAGTGCGTTGATAATGACTACGGATTACTTGTATCCTGCTTTCGGCAGGTAAACGTAAAAATCCATTTAATTTTTCTATTGATATCGATTTTCTCAGAACATTTGGAATTTTATTTAAATTAAAAACTCCTAAATGCTAACCATAACATTATTAATATATATTTATTAAAAATTGAAGAAATGAACAATCTTATTAGATGCATAGTCCTCATGATACTGATCTTCATTTGAATCTACAAAAAACAATGATCAAAAATATTAATTTGTGAAGATGTGCTTACTGCCGAATGTAGGTCGTATTCTGTTAATTGTGGTTATTCCGTAACTATTCAGCCTAGGTAAAACAACTTCAGTAGCCAACTTGATTAAGATTTAATAGGCAAATTTTTGGGACTATCTTTTCTTTAATTGTTGGCTATTGACTCTGTTTTTTCAGATTCAGGGATTAGAATTTACATATCTTCTAAATATCAAAATCGTCATCAATTGGCTTATTCTGGTACCTAAATAGTTACGTTATTCCTAAGAAGACTAACATAGGCAAATCCAAAGTTTAGTACTACTAACCTGAGATGGGATATCCCATGGAGTAGCTCAGAAATCCTCGTGAGATCGAAGGGCCCTGGGATTATTTTTCGTCCCATCAGAAATGCATCAATACCCCTTGATTCTCACCCAACCTAAATATCTCATTTGATTTATCATGATAATACTTCCTCATCTTCTCTTTTTCCTCAGAGCCTAGGCAGCTATAGTCCAGCATTTTTTCCTGCTTCTCATAAATATGATCATATAATATTCTCCTCAGCTGCTGCTGATTCGTGTACAAAGATGGGATGAGGGTGAAGTACAAATCTTCATGGCCCAGCAGCAGAGGTGCATCGTGGATGCAGAACCTGCCAAAGCCTATGAATATATCCACTGGGTCCACGTACTCACCATAGAAACTCTCAATAAGTTCTTGCTTATTCGGAGCCATTCCATTTTTTAAATGATAATCTATGATCAGCTTAGTAATACTCTTAGTGGGATCCCCCATAAACAGGCCAAAAAAGAGGTGATGTCCCTTGCGGGACCGGGTGAGAGATGTAATTTCATCGAAGCATTCAAGGAGATCTTCATAACCCTCATTATGGAGATAATCTCGATATTCACCGTATATATGGAGTCTGACGTCGTAATCCCTGTAGAACTCGAGGAAATCCGGGTGGTTAGCCATAAACGCCAGGCCTTTGAGAGCCCCTAGCCAGTAGCCGCCTTTGCGCTCCATCATGTCCGGCCTGACGACCGGTGCAAGGACCGTCTCTATGCCATGATCAAAGAAGAGCTTATACAGCTCAATGTGGCGCTTCATCTCTATCTCCAGGAACTTCTCTATTGAAGACTCCCCTGGGTGTTCCAGCAGATACCATCTTCTAGTTCCATCTGTAGGGAAAGCGCAAACCTTGGTCCCCGAAGAACGGACCAGCCTCGCCACCTCCTGGGCAGGAAGGCTATGAAATGCTTCAAGATCCACTAAAATCCCTTCTTTAGTTGATATGGAGACGTCAAAATAAGAGCGCTATATAAGGCGGACTCCGCCATCCTGATGGGGGCATAGAGGCACTTGCTCATCCACATAGGCGGCATCGCATCTATATGGGCAAGAAGTCCCTCCCTGCCTCTAATTAAAGCTCTTCTGTCTACATTATCAAGATCTGCCAAAGCTATGATTGCATGAGCTGTGGGATAATAGGGAGATAGGTTCCATTTATCCATCCAATAACATCCATCTATCGTTTTCTTTGTTTTTCAGGAATTAGAAAACTTCTTTCTTTCTGGCTTTTATCATTTTTCCGGCCTTTTTATTCTCGTATTTAATTTCAGTTTCCAGAAATAGTTTTTCAACGTTTTTCCCATTTCTTGAGTTCCAGAATTTCAGACAGAGTTCCACCTCTCCGGATCTCATCGAAAAGTCTCTTTTCGGTTTTGTTGACTTCTTTTGCTCTTCTTGCCAGTTCGTAGGCCCTTTCCGCGGGAATTACCACAACCCCGCTTTCATCGCCCACTATGTAATCCCCTGGCTTCACAGTCTGGCCGCCACAGGTAATCTCAGCATTGATTTCTCCAAAACCTTTAGGGTCTCCAGCGTTAGGTACTGTGTTACTCGTATAAATCGGAAGTCCCAGGGTTTCGATTTCGTCAATATCCCTGACAGCGCCTTCTATTACCACGCCTGCAATTCCCTTGTTCAAGGAACTAAGGGTTGCAAGCCCTCCCCAGCAGGCAATATCTTTACTCCCGTTATAAATTACGATTACATCTCCTTTTTTTGCAATATCAATCGCTTCTACAGTCTTTGCCCAGTCTCCGGGAAAAGACTGCACAGTAACCGCAGTCCCTACTACCTTCCCTCTTACCAGAGGATGAATGCCTTTCATTGCCCCTTTCCTGTGCATGGCATCCGAAATGTTTGAAGTGGATACTTCCTTAAGAATTGCCCTTATTTCCTGGTCCACAGTTCCGACATTCCGGATTTCTACAGCTTCTGGGGAGTCCACACTCTGCCGGATTTTTCTGGCGGCTTCGGTTACGTTGTCAGAACGGGTGATATTTCCTCCGACAATCACAATCCTGGCCCCGGCCTTGACTGCCTGGACAGCACTGTTTGCATCAAGCCCTCCAGCGACGGCAAGCTGCACGTCAACTCTCTCTGAAATCTCTTTAAGAAGAGACACGGGGTCTTTTCCTGTCATCTGCTGGTCTATGCCTATGTGCACGTTCACATAGTCCACTCCCAGAGCTTCGAGTTCTATTGCCCTTTTTACCGGGTCAGGAGCCGAGATGAGGTCTGCCATCAATCTTACCCCATATTTGTGAGCTGAACGAAGTGCATCAAGTAATGTAGAATCATCCGCACTCCCCAGCACAATAACAACATCTGCCCCGGCTTTTGCTGCCATCTCGACTTCCATGGCTCCCGTATCCACGGTTTTCATATCTGCAAGAATCGTCCTATCAGGAAAAGCTTTTCTCATGGTGCGGATCGCATCCATCCCTTCACTTTTGATCAGGGGAGTCCCGATTTCGATCCAGTCCGCACCTCCTGCTATTGCTTCTCTCGCAATCTCTACCGAGCGATCTAACTCCAGAAGATCAAGTGCAACTTGAATTATGGAAACTATGATATCACCTCAAGTGGGAAATTTTTGTATTTGAGTTCTTCATTATCTATATTTCTTTTTATTTACGACTGTTTTTTGTGTTAATGTTGTCGTTTTATATCTTAAGTTTACAGATAAAGAGTAAGCAGTAGCTCGTCATCAGACAAGATTTTTGGCTAATGAAAGCAATATATCCTGTGGGAAGACTATGGAAAAAAGCCTTAAAATAAGCGAGAAAAGAATCGCAGAAGAACATATAACCGACGAGGAACGCAGGCAATTGCTTTCCTCTCTGCATTCCCGTCTTTTCTGGGTCGGTCAGCATATTCCAGATTATGTGGAATTTGAGGGAGAAACTTATCCTTTGCACAGCTATGTATGGGAACTGATTCAGAAAGACAAGCTCACTGAGGCAGAAAAATCAAGAATAGATAAATATATCGAAATTATTTCGGCAAAGGAAAAGAACGATGAAAAGAGGCTTGAAGAAAAACCTCTTACTCCGGAAGAAGCAGAAAATCTTTATCATGAGACTGCAGGCCTCTTGCGCGCAGTAATGGATCTGAAGGAAATCGAGAGTGGAACCTTTAAAGAAAATACAAAACATTTTCAGGAACAGTTCGTTAATCAAAGAATTAAAGACGCAAAGCTCTGGCTTGAATTTCTCAAAAACGTGTCCAAATGAAGTACCAAAACTGAAGTACAAGCCGGATTTAATTACTTTCATACTCTTAGAAAATTTCCGGAGCAAAGGTTATATCTCTGGGAACCATTTTATGGAAACAGGATGTCATTTAAGAACCGACACGTCATCTCAATGAAAGACTTTTCGCGGAAAGAAATCGACTACGTTCTGGATACTGCCGAAAAGCTTGAGCCTGTGGCCAGGGGTGAAGAGAGATCCCGCCTGCTGGATGGAAAGATTATAGCTCTTCTTTTTTTTGAACCGAGCACAAGAACAAGGCTTTCTTTTGAAGTTGCTGCCCAGAGACTTGGAGGGCAGGTTCTGAATCTGGGTTCCGTGGAGGCAAGTTCCGTAATGAAAGGAGAAAATCTTGCCGATACTATCCGTGTGATCAGCAACTATGCGGATCTTATAGTGTTGCGTCATCCTCTTGACGGATCGGTACGGATGGCTGCTGAATTTGCAAGTGTCCCTGTGATCAATGGCGGAGACGGTTCTGTCCACCACCCTACGCAGACTTTTCTTGACCTTTATACTATCCGCAGGGAAAGCCACCTTGAGGGCCTGAAGATTGCTATGGCAGGAGACCTGAAGTACGGGAGAACAGTCCATTCCCTCTGCCATGCTCTATCCCTGTACGGAGCTGAAATGACTTTCGTTTCGCCTCCTGAACTCAGGATGCCTCCGGAAATTGTCAGAGACCTTCAAAAGAATAAAATAGGGATAAAAGAAACCGATTCCCTTGAGGAAATAATTGGAGATATCGAGGTTCTCTACATGACAAGAGTTCAACGGGAACGTTTCCCCGATCCTGAGGAATATGAGAAGGTTAAAAACAGGTTGAGGGTTACAGGCGACCTGCTGAGAACCGCTGATCCGGACCTCAAGATTCTTCACCCCCTCCCGCGGGTCAATGAAATCTCCCCTGAAGTGGATTCAACGCCACATGCATGTTACTTCGAGCAGGCTTTCTATGGTGTCCCTATTCGGATGGCACTTCTTGCTCTTGCCCTGGGAGTGATTGAATGAAAGAAAAATGGAACCTGAAGATTCAGGCAATTGAAAACGGAACGGTAATTGACCATATAAAGGCAGGGCAGGCATTAAATGTACTACGTATACTGGGGATTTCCAGTGCTTTTCGGGCTACTATCAGTTTTGTTATGAATGCTTCTGGTGCCAGAAGTAAAAAAGACGTCGTGAAAATTGAAGGCAAAGAGCTCAGTGTCGAAGAGCTCAACAGGATTGCCCTTATCTCTCCGAAAGCTACTATCAATATCATAAGGGACTTTGAAGTAGTCCAGAAGAATAATGTTGTACTTCCTTCTTATGTCGAAGGCGTCGTGCGTTGTGTCAACTCAAAATGTATTTCTAATAGCAGTGAACCCATAAAATCCAAATTTTCCGTGTTCCAGTCCGAAGAAGAAGGAGTCACTCTCCACTGTCTGTACTGCGAACACGTAATTTCGGAGGACATAGCCGAAAATTTGCTGTGAATGTAGAATTTTAGATGAGGTCAAAGAGTAATTTTTTTATTTTTATCTTAAAGTTTTATCAGGCGACAAATAAGTTCATGATTATGGATTTCTGGCTTTTGATACCTGTCTTCTCCGGGAGAACGTGTGCACCCGGGAACACAAAGAATGAGGATTCAGAGTAGAAAATTATAAAATAAATCCGGGTTTCAGAAGGAAATGTTTATGCTAAAAGGCGAGCCAGATACAAAAAAAGCAAATACGGAATATATCAATGCTCAGGAGCGTAATAAACTCCTCTGGAGCCTCAGGAGTGATTTTGCCTGGGCAGGGAAGAAAATCCCTGAAAGCGTGGAGATTGATGGGCAGGAATACAGACTCAGGGGCCTGATTCGAGAGCTGAGCGAAAAAGAATCACTTGACACAGATAAAGCTGCCAAAATCCGGGCTTTAATCCAAAGATTGAGGGGAAAAGCAAAAGTGGACGAGGAGCTGCTGGAAACTGAGGAACTTACAAAAGCTGAGGCCGAAGCTCTCTACGAAGAAGCGACTGGACTTTTGCGGGCCTCAATGGAATTAAAGGACAGACTTGAGGGAAAAGGTGGAGAAAAAAGTGCCGACGAATTTAAAAGAATGCTCAATACCCAGAAAGTTATAGATGAAAAACGCTTTCAGGAGCTTATTAAAAGTCTGAGATAAGAGTTTGCTATATTCTTCCAGGCATTTCCAATCTTAAGAGAATTACAATTTCCTAACATTTCTGAATTCTTTCTCCGTTTTCATTTTTTATTCGTTCTCTTTTTTTAGGAATCCGGTAAGTTCTTCAGGATTATCGGTAAATAACCAAAGTTTCAGATTTGACGTGTAGTAACTTTAAGAGTCTGCTGATAAGGTACTAGGAGTTCAAAATTGTAATAAAGCACTAGGAAAAATGTTATTTTCGAAAGTTTCGTCAGAGATATACTGAGTTTACTATAGTCTGTAGCTAACCTTTCCAGATCCTTTAAGTCCATCATTATCGTTACTACAAAGAAAAAAACGCAAAATAAGCGTATCAACCAGCGCAGGGAATGACTTTCATTCTTTGTTAACGAAATTTGCGTGACGTCCTCTTTTTCGATTACAACTGGTTTACGCATAGGTTGCTTGATTATGATTTTTCCGGGTATTATTTTGGCAGCATTGGGGCGATTAAGAAGGAATATGAGAGGCAGAAGGAACATAATAAGGCCTGAAAATATGATTAAATAAGAGTCTTCAGGACTATATGTCCATAGAAGCAGGGAGGCTATTAATGCTAAAAAACCAATTAATAATGCCCTCAATATCCACCGGTAATCAACTAGGTTGACACGCGCCTTGAGAGTTCTGTTCTCCTGCAGACCTGCGGAAGAAGGCATTAGCTGAAGATTCCCATTTTCTAATTTAAAGTCCGAGAAGCAATCTTCCTGCCTTTCTTTCTGGAGGGAGTTTTTTGTCGGACACCAACCCATCAATTTTTTAAAGTATTTCATAAAAGTCATTTCATACACCTTCACAATGCCTCTCAATAGACGATTTTATCTCTACGGCCGAGACTTCGTCCGTGATTATGGAACAGTAGGAAGTCCATTCATACCATTTTTTGTGTTTGATTTTGATGTACAGCTGTGTATTCAGATCCCAAAATCGAATTTTTTGCTTCCTTTCCGCAAACAGCATGAGGGGAAGTAGAGAGATCAATAGCAGAAGTAGATTCCATTCTCCTTTTACTACAGCCATGTAAACCACAAATCCGCAAAAGGCAATTCCTCCAATAACTAACAGAAAGGACATTTTCTTTGAACGCTTTTCAAGCCTGTATGAAGTTATGGTTTCAATTTCTGTATAAGGTATCTCAAACTTCTTCAGTCTGAAGGCTTGCAAGTGGATCCCAAATTTGTCTACCAGAACTGCTGCTTCGAAGGTTTTGAGAATTAACAAGTAATAAGAAGCGTTAAATAGGAAAAGACCTGCCAGCAAGAGAGGAATATCTTCTGGAGACTTCAGGCGCAGGAGCAGATTGAAACTTATTATAAAATATATTAGGTATAAAGTTGTATTTGCAGGGAAAATCACGTTTGTGGTTTGGAACTCCGGGAAGTTTCCTGTGTTTCCAGAGATTGGAGTCATATTTGCGAAGGTACAGGACTGTTTTGTTTTCGTTACCGTTTTCTTGCAAGCCGGGCACCAGCTCATCAGCTTTTTTATGTATCTGGATTCCCGGCTCATAGTTCTCCCTCATTTTCTCCAAGGACATACAGCTTTTGCTTTCCCTTTTCTCTTTTCATATACATTTTCATATGGTTTTTCCTCTCCCAGTAAATTAACTGGAAATAGAAGCTCCACATCAGAACCAGAGTTCCTGAAGTGAAAGAATACAGTGTCTGAATATTAAGAAGATAAGTTGCATGAGACGAGATATAGGGTAAGAAAGCCATGAGCAAAGTAAAACCCAAAAATAGGAATATGAAAACACAGAAGAATGTTTTTCTAAAGGAAGGAGAAACGACAGGATTTCTTTTCACGGCGTCGTATTGATGCATCTGCTTTTTCCAGCCGAGCAAATAGATTGGTAAAGAAAGTAAAAAACCTAGAAGGAAAGCCTCTGTATTTATACCTTTTTGAAATAGGTTTATATAAACAGGAATAAAGAAAATTGGTAGCAGGAGGAGATGGGTATCAGGCCTGGAATGTTGGCTCGGAACCGTCGAATTTCTGGCTTTTTCTCCTCCCGATCGATTGTTTGCTTCAAAATTAGCAGAGCTAATCCGAGATCCTGTTTGAGAGGCTTTTGCATTCGGGCACCATCCCATAAGTTTCCTTATACTTTTTGTGAATATATTCATCGTCTATCTTTCTCCCTAATAATTGTTTATTCTTCCATCGGCTCCCGGACAAAATACCTTTCAAAAAGCCTCCTCATGGGCTTTCTTTATGTAAATTGAAACTGTTAAATAAATAGCCTTGGCGGCTCCATATACGCCAAGCAAAACAAATAATTTCGCTACAACACTGCCAGACGATCTGAGGTAAAAATCCACTCCGAGCCAAAAGCACATAGCACTCAAAAACACATCGCTACAAATTGACATCAATTTTGATAATTTCGCATCAGTTTCAGATATGGAAAGCGTGTTTAAAAGAAGTCCAATCCCCATCAGTACTAAATAGAAATTCACTAATGATTCCATTATGGTTGATGCAGTACCAACTATAATGGCACATATAGAAGCAAAAAATGAAAAGAGAAATTGTTTCGAATTCCTCTTTATTTTATTCCTTTCTCCTCTTGGTCGATCACTTCCTCCTGATCGATCGTTTGCTTCAATATTTTCAAGATGAATTTGCTGTCTGGCCTCATGGATTTTTGCATTAGGGCACCAGCCCATCATTTTTTTTATGTTTTCGACTTTAAGGCTCACTTTTCTCCCTCTTTTTCCCTAATAGCATATGTCTTTTCGAAGCTATTTTCATATTTTATATAAATTTTCATGCGATTTTTCTTCTCCCAGTAAATTAGCTGGAAATAGAAACCCCATGTTAAGAACAAAATAATTGAAAGTCCGAATAAGGCTGAGTGCCAAGATTGTCTTATCAGATAAGAGAGAACCATAAGCAGAATAAGCAAAATTATGATTATCAGGATCCAAAGATATGATACTTTAGAGACATAACGAACAACAGGTTTTTTCGCAATGTCGTTGAACCGCTGAATTCGCTCATTCCAGTAAAATACAAAATAAGATAGGGCAGGTATTGATCCGGTAAGTAAATTTATGGTTAAGTCAAAATTTAAGCCTATCTGATTATATATCAGGAGATGAACAAATGTTAAAAAAATAGCAAATAGAAGAATTTGATTACTTATTCTCCGGAGCCATCCAGGGGTTTTTAAATCTATGTTGTCATCTCTTGCTCTGTCTGGAACATAGGAATCAAAATTTTCAGGGCTAACATGCCGTCTGGTTTCATGTGCTTTTGCATTCGGGCACCAGCCCATTAGCTTTTTGATCCGCTCAAAAACAAAAATCTTAGCTGGCATTTATTCATTCTCCCGAATTATATATGACTTTTTCCACTTTCCGTAACTTTTGTTGAAATAAATGGTTTTGTGGTTCTTTTTCTGCCAATATATTAGCTGGAAATAACTAAGCCACATCCCGGCCAAGAAACCACCCATAAATGAAAAGGTTACTTGCAGGGAAAAATTCCTTTCAATATCCCCAGAAAAAATCCAATAAAAAAGCATTGCATAGAAAATTAGCTTCATTATTTGAGACACTTTTTCCATGCCGGAATTATCGAAAATGAGTTTCTGTGCTAGAGTATCGTATCTGTGCATCTGCTTCTTCCAGTCAAAGGCAATAAACGCTACAGAAATGAAAAATCCTGCAAGTAAAAAGGCTAGCTTTAGACCCAGGTGATTGATCACCAGGATATACACAAGTGTAAAGAAAGTGCTAATCAGGAGAGTATAAGTACTCGTTTTCCGTAGCCACCCGGGGTTTTCCAGGTTTTCGTTTTCTCCCCTTGCTCTGTCTGGAGTATTCGAATCAAAATTTTCAAGGTTAATAAGCTTTCTGGCTTCATTTGCTTTTGCATTGGGGCACCAGCCCATGAGTTTTTTAATATATTTTGCTTCCCAATTCATAGCTCTCACTCCTTTTCCCCAATAGCATACATCTTTTGGAACCCCTTTTCATTCTTTATATAAATTTTCATATGGTTTTTCCTCTCCCAGTAAATTAACTGAAGATAACTTCCCCACATAAAGATCCAGGCTCCAGCAACTAAGGAATACAGTGACTGAGCGTTAAGAAAAGAGGGTATCTGAGATAAGAAAACCATAGGCAAAATTAAGAACGAGATTAGGGCTAAGAAAATCCATAAGAGCGTTTTCTTTGAGGAAGAGCCAACAATGGGTTTTTTTGCCAGGGAATCGTAATGATGCATCTGCTTTTTCCAGCCAAGCAGATAAATCAGCAGAGAAAGTGAAAAACCTAAAAAGAAGGCATCTGCATTTATACCTTTTCGAAATAGCAAATTTATGTAAAAAGGAGTTGAGAAAAGTGTTGGCAGGAGAATTCGGATATCAAACCTGGAAAAAAGCTTGGAAAAAAGACTTGAAATCCTTGGATTTCTTGCCTTTTCTCCTCCAGATTGATCATGTGCTTCAAAATTATCAGAGCTAATCCGGGATCCGGTTTCAAGTGTTTTTGCGTTCGGACACCAGCCCATCAGTTTTTTTATGTATTCCAGAGTCATAGTGTCCCTCCATTCATGCATTTGCAATGTAGATACCTGGCATTTTACGCCCGTATACAAGTATTATTTTTCCATTCCTCTTTTCCCAGTATATATCTGTAAGGTAATACAGAAAAGCCGTCAAACAAAAGCCAGACAGAAATCCTATAGTGTGTCTCCAACCAAGCGACGAACCAAAGACAAGAAGCAGTACTAGGCCAGTTGAATTAAAATTAAAGTAATAAAACAAAGCTATCAAACAAAAGGTAGAAATAATAAACAAAACGAGTCCCCAATTAGACTGTGAAAAAAAGAGATACAATAATGCCAGGGAAAGTATTAGATTTATAACTCTCCATTTTGGAAATCTAATATTCATCTTAATTTTCTTACCTGTATTTTTTATGTTATCCAGGTAATGCCAGTTCCAGATGCAAAAGTATAGGTTAAAAATGATTCCGATAATTAACCCAAACATGAAACCTTTATCCGTGGGATGAACTCCAATAAAGCTAATTCCTAATACAGAAAAGAAAGTAAGCCCGGTGGACATTATTAATAACCTATTATGGCGTCTGTTCCACCAGCCGGAGGGTAAAATCGGAGAATTTCCAGTATCTTTTCCTCTGGCTTGGGTGTCCGTTTCAAAATATTCAGGGTGGATTGAATGTTGAGTTTCAAGCGTTTTTGCATTCGGGCACCACCCCCTAAGTTTTTTTATGTATTCCAGAGTCATAGTGTCCCTTCATTCATGCATTTGCAATGTAAACCTCTGGCGTTTTATACCCATAGATAAGCACGATCTTTTTATTCTTATTTTCCCAGTATATCTCCGTAAAGTAATACAGAAAAACTGTCAAACAAAAGCCTGAAGCACAAGTTAAACTGAACGTTAAAACGAATCTCCATCCAAGAGATAAAGATTCCATAAGCAGTGTTATCAGACCTAATATTCCAGCTATAATCATCAATTTATTTTTCGTCTGAACCCTTTTGTCGGAGTTTTTTATTTTATCCAAGAAACGCCAATTCCAGATGCAAAGAAGTGGGTTAAAAATGATTCCGGAAATTAGCCCCAATATGAAAGCTTCATCTCTGAGAGATCCTCCTTGAAATCCAATCCAAAATATAGAAAAGAGAGTAAGCCCGGTGGACATTATTAACATCCTATTATGGCGCTTATTCCACCAACCGGAGGGTAAAATCGGAGAATTTCCAGCATCTTTTTCTCTTGATTGGTTATTCGTTTCAAAATATTCAGGGTGGATTGAATGTTGAGTTTCAAGCGTTTTTGCATTCGGGCACCACCCCATAAGTTTCCTTATACTTTTTGTGAATACGTCCATCTTTTCCCCTTCATTCAATTTTACCTGCCTTTAGTCAGGCCTATTCGATCGATTCTTTTAATTTCTCAAACAATTCGTCAGCTATTTTTGTGGGATCATTAGTACTCTTGAGCTTGAGCTGCATTTCCTCTGCAAAGTCCCAGAGCAGTTCAATACATTCCCTGTACCTCTCGCAAGACCCACATTCTCCTTCGTGTTCGTACCAGACCTGCATGCCGTGTTTTGCCGAGACAAAAATTATTGTGTTGGCCTTGAAAGGAACCGACCTCCCGAAGAGAATTCCTTTCTTTGAGTCAAATTTTTCCACTTTGATCCTGTTTGCTTTGGCCATCTCAAGCAGGTTTTCTTCAATGCGCTTATCCATACTGAGGAGGGCTCTTGAAACTGACTGCCTGGAGACCCCAAAATGCTTTGCGATATTGATATTGGGGAGTCCGTTTCGGCGCAGGACCCAGAATTCAAACTGTTTTTCACCTTCCGGAAGGAACATATGTAAACATCTGGACGTTGACTATTTATAACTTTCTTTTGATAAATTTTTTAGAACTCTTCTTCTGGATATTTCTGCTCTAGGGAAAGAATTCCTAAGTTTTCTCAAGAACAGTTTGATGATTTGGCCATAAAATATATATGGAACAAAGTTAAAATTTGTTTTAAGTAATTGGTATTTTTCGAGTAATGTAATTATAAACTTGGTTTTAATGATTATACAAAATAGAAGTAGCGGATACAATGAGGATCTTATATGCAGAAGGAGGACTATTTGGACAAAAACCAGGAGAAAGCTGCGGAATTCGGAACCGAAGCTAGAGCAGCTGTTGATTCCAGAATCTATGAACGTCCTTCTGTCTTTCTCGGGTTACTTTTTATTATTGTTTTTGGAGGTATCGGGAGCAAATACGAGAGTATATTCTCCATCGAACATGAAGGAAAAACTGTGGTTGTACTCTACCACGGTCTCTGCCTTGTTTCAGCTGAGGACAGACTTCTTATTCGCGGGAAGTGGTATAAGGGAAAAAAGCTCGGAATACAGGGAAATGTCGTTGTTGCGGACAGGATAGAAAACCTGAGTTCTGGAATTCTTTTCAGCAAAGAATGAGTTTTCAGAATATGCAGGGCTCCATTATGTCTCATGAGAGCTGTTTTTCCAGTTTCCATTTTTTAGGAGCCCGTACAATTTTCCCGCGATGAATGGTTTATTGGGATTTCTTGCTTGCAGGCAAGTATTCCTACTGTTATGGGATGATACGATATTTTGAGATTTCAGAGTTGTATTACCCGCAAGCAAGCAGTATCCTATTTCCTACTTATAATATTTATAGTTTTTTAATCCTGGTTCTGTAACTTCTTAGTCTGGTCTGAACATTATAAAATGAGTGTAACATTTCGTCTGGTTTGGGTAACACTAATCTCCAGATAAATATTGCAAACATTTTAAAAATATATTGATTGATGAGTTATCATGGGATTAAATGAATACTTGTTTAAAGAATTAGATTCTATACGCCAGCTAATCTGGAATTTTGTGACTAAAATTAAAGATTTTCTGGTGAGTGAGATGTCGGGCAGTAACAGAGATGATTTTACCTCTAAAACCAAAAAGGGCCTTGGGATGAGAGTTAATTATATTTGTTCAAATCCTACTTGTAGAAGGTATACTTTAAAACCAAAAGTTAATGATCTTGATAAGTGGGACACTTTAGGGGATGCTGCACATATAAAAGGTGCACGCCCTGGTGCAAAAAGACATGATCCTAACATGACAAGTAAACAACGAAAAAGTATAGAGAACGGGATATGGTTATGTAAAAGATGTCACGTAATAGTAGATAGTGAACCTGATTGGACTACAGTAGAACTATTACAATCATGGAAAACAGATGCTGAATTAAGAGCAGTAAATAACTCAGCAGAAGATAATATTAAACAATCTGCAATTGATGACTTAACTATTGCGATTAGAAGTCTTGATAATTTTTTAGATCAAAGTATGTTAGACGAGTCAACTCACGATTTGTGGAATCGACAAGTGAAGAGAGAGATTACGTGGGACGAATATAATAATTTAACTACCAAAATTTATAATGAAACGAAGCGTGAGTATGAAAAATCTATACTTCCTGAAATACAAGCAGCTTTAGTTAAATGCCGCAGTATTTTAGGGGAATCAAATAAAATGATTATAAATGCATTTGAAAATTTAGGAAGTTCGAGTTGCAATATATTATCAATGAAAAATATGATATCTATTTTATATGAATTAAAAGAAACAATTCTATGGAGATAAATTGATTTTTAAAAAATTAATTTGTTTTTACCTTCACGCTTGCATTCTGAATCAACGTGATCCACTTATTTTCCCCTTTTAACTCAATCCCACAAGCCTCAGCAGGTATCAAACCATCTAATCCTTCATGTGGTTTTATGAAATTATAGTAAATCTGCATTCCTTGTAAGATAGGAGTTTCTTTGATTTTAAGCCCAAGCATAACTTTTTCTCTGTCTCGAATTTCACCGTTAATTCTTTCCATCAAGAGTGCTATTCTCACGTACTCAGTGTTTTAAGAAAATATGCAAAGCAACACGAATTTATTGATGAAGAGGCGTTAAATATAATATACAAAACAAGTGGTTAAAATATTACATAAGTAACTGTTACTTTTTTGCATTAACTTTTTTGAAAAACAGACGAAATGTTACATGGCGTTCAACTTCTTGGAAACAGTTGAAGACGTTACAGAACCTTATCATCAATATAAAATTGATATCGTAATAGAGCAGGTATAATTCCAGGTAAATTCAAAAAATCTAAAAAACAAATAGTCGTTTCCTACCTGAAAAATGAAGGTGGGCCTGATAAGAAGCCCAGGCCTGTTATTTTTAAAAATTTGTTTTAAGGTTGCCGGTTTAAGCTATTGCTTTATAAACCAAGTACATCGTCCATGGAGTAAATTCCGGGTTTCTGCCCACAGACCCACTCAGCCGCTTTGACTGCTCCGTTGGCAAAAATCTGGCGGGAGTGAGCCATGTGCTTGATCTCAATCCTTTCGGAGTTGCCTGCAAAAAGAACAGTGTGATCTCCTGCAATATCTCCGGCGCGAACAGCATGAATCCCTATTTCTTTTCCGCGCGGGGCTATGCCTTCTCTGCCGTAGACATAATCCTTCCCACCAAGGGCTTCACTGATAACGTCGGCTGCCCGAAGGGCGGTCCCACTTGGAGCGTCTTTTTTCTGGTTATGGTGGGCTTCTATAATCTCAATATCGTAATCTGCAAGGTATTTTGCAGCTTCTCTGATGATCTTGAAAAAGACATTAACGCCTACTGAATAATTCGGAGAGATAACCGCACTTACCTGATTTTTCTGGATAGAGTCGTCAATTACCTTTCGCTGTTCCGCAGTCAGGCCTGTGGTTCCTATAATAAGATTTACTCCGCATCTGGCTGCTATTGGAGCGTTAACTACGGTTGCGCTAGCTGCTGTAAAGTCAATAAGAATATCAGCCTTGGTTTTTTTCAGGACAGTTTCAAGATCTTTCACTTCCGAGATCTGGACTCCTAGGTTCCCGACATGTGCAAATTCTCCTGCATCCTTTCCAAAATTATTGACGTCAAAAGCAGCAACAAGCTGCATATCTGTAGAGCAGGTAATATTTTCAACAATTAAAGAGCCCATCCTGCCGCAGGCTCCGAGTACTGCTGCGTTGATCATTCCATAACCCCTAATTTCCTGAGTTCATCTGCAAGCTTTACAGTATTTGTCTTGCTCAGGGGCGCAAGTGGAAGCCTGAGGTGCCCGCTTGCAAGCCCTGCAAGTTCTGCAGCTTTCTTGGCCGGGACCGGGTTCGTTTCCAGGAAAAGGGCACGAATCAGAGGGGCGATCTCAAAATGGATCTTTCTTGCGGTTTCGTAATCTCCAGCAAGGGCCGCATTTACCATTCTGGACATTCTGTCAGGGACTATATTTGCAGCAACAGAAATGACTCCGCTGCCTCCCATAGATATGATCGGAAGTGTCAACCCATCTTCGCCTGAAATAACCACGAAATCTTCTTCTGCAGTATTTTCCAGGATCTGGGAAACTTTGGAGACGTTTCCGCTGGCTTCCTTAATTCCCACGATATTTCCCATTTTTGCAAGTTCGGCAATAACATCTACTGGCATGTCCTGCCCTGTACGGGAGGGGACATTATAGAGAATCATAGGAATCTCGACTGCCTCTGCAATTTTCTTGAAATGCGCAAGCAGGCCCG
The DNA here is from genome assembly GCF_031461075.1 of Methanosarcina baikalica. Classification (NCBI taxonomy): domain Archaea; kingdom Methanobacteriati; phylum Methanobacteriota; class Methanomicrobia; order Methanosarcinales; family Methanosarcinaceae; genus Methanosarcina; species Methanosarcina baikalica. The sequence continues at coordinate 17,867 of NZ_JAVKPK010000042.1, forward strand.
CAGGATTTGGTTTGTTGTAATAGGGGGATATCAGAAGTACGCCGTCAACCCCCGCATCTGCAGCATGTTTTGTAAACTGGAGAGCTTCCCTTGTATTATTTGAGCCGGTTCCTGCAATCACAGGAACCTTCGAACATTCCACAGCAATATCGATTACTTCTTCGTGCTCAAGTGCTGAAAGGGTTGCCGATTCTCCAGTAGTGCCACAGGGCACGATGCCAGTAACTCCTCCCTCTTCAACAAATGCAATATTCCTTTGTAGGCCTTCCCTATCAATCCTGTCATCCTTCGTAAAAGGAGTTATCAGGGCAGGCATTGCTCCTTCAAACATGTCAGATATCCCCACCAGTTTCCCGGAATTAAATTCTCTGTTCAGTACACTTTCATACGTGCAACTTTTCTTGTGACGTAGCCTGCAACCCTGTTCCTTATGACCTTGCTTTCAATGGTTGTGTACTTTGTCACGAGAGTCTTGTTAGTTTCAAAATCCTTTGTGAAAATCTCTCCATGGTTTTCAATTAGTCTGAATGCGATTCTTTTTATGTTTGTCTGTCTTATATTTCCCATCGTATCTCCTCTTGGATATTTTTTGCGGTGTTTTAGTCCAGTTATTCAAGTTTACTTCTGTTTATCTCATCATGTTTTCCTGTGAATTCTGGTTAACGTGAAGCCGAAGGCAAAAAACAGTTCTTTAGTGTCTGTTTTCTTCTCCCGGATTGATGGATTTAACGAAAACTGGATGCAAAAATTTGATTGATAATGATTTTGTCGACTAATAGGTTACTTGAGATTTATAAGTTTTGGGGTCACTACATCAGGCTAAAGTTGTGAGGCTTATCATTCTTTCTCTCAATTATTTAAGTGAAGTGCAACAGGTTGTTGACAATTCTCATTTAAGTATCTATTTTTTGCATCATTGACAATTGCATTTTGAGTCTAACTTCATTGAATGACATTTGAATATCTGCATTTAAATGTATTCTGTATCCTTACGTATATTTTCCTATTTTGTTTTTACGTAATCTGTTTTCCCGAGAAAGCGGTCAAGAGTTCCTGCACCAGTGAAAACACGTTCTCTCATTCCTTTACGGTTAATAAAGAGTCCTATTAAAACAATAAGCAAGCCAATGTTCGGTTGTGCCTCAACAGTAATTGCTCCTATCAGGATCAGGGAAGAAGCTGCAAGTCCCCTCAAGGCTCCTTTCCTGTAGGAACGATAGCCTGTTCTTCTAAAGATCCGGATATCCCGAAGGGTCAGAAAGAGAACTACAAAATAGGCAAGCATAGCAATTTCCAGATACATTCTTTTCTCCATCTTCTGTTTTTTGATTTCGCAATTCCTGCTCCTTTCTTGAATGATAAGTAGGAATTTGATCTTCTTTTGATCCTGTGTCCTGCTCATTTTGCAGGGTGCCGGTGGTAATTGATCAGTATATCATTGCAATTATGTAAGTATGTAAAATTACGTATGTTAGATAATATATAAAACCAGCAGGTTTGGCTTCCTCTGGTATTTTTCTTAAAAAAGATAGAGGGCAAAAAAACATCTTTTGCATAGAATACATAGCCGAATATATTCAAGAAAAAATTAGCCCGAAAAATAGCAGATAAACTGTGACGCCGAGAAGAAAAGTCCCTGTCCACAGGAGAATTTCAAGGTCCATGTATTTTTTGACTTTCCACTTCCACCGATTGGTAACAAAAAGGATCCCAAAGAAAATTGTTAGTGTGCCAAGGAGCATGTGCAGACCCAGGAGTGAATTGTAATAGGGCAGGATAAAACCTCTTCCTCTACTGTACAGCATATAGATCACTGAAGTCGAGACAAGATAAAAGGTAACTTCTGCAATCTTTCCATGCTTGGCCATGCTTTTTCTTTTACAGTAAATTGCATACAAAAGAACGACAAAGGCAAGAATCTGAATCATCAGTGAGAGGTCAGACAAAGTAAATGGTCTTGAATCTGAAAACATCTTTCTTCTCCACAGTACTTTTTCCAAATCTTCTCTAAAATTGCCTCGAATATATTTATATCTATTTTTTAAGTGTTTTCATAACATTCCCGGGTCAATCAGTCCGCTCAGGAAGAGAAGCCCTAGAAAGAGCGGTTGATGAATGAAATATATGACCAGAGAATTCTGCCCTACGCTGGAAAATAACCTGAAGATAGGGTTTTTTCCAATATAGGGAATTTCAAATTGCCTTTTTCCGCCTGTATACAGAAAATTTCCGAGGAAAACTCCTGCAAGCAGTACCCCAAACCAGGGAAATAGAGGAAAGTAATCCATTGTCCTGAAATTTTCGGGAGTAAAGCCCAGCCAGAGCAAACTGGAACATTCAAAAGTTCTCTGCCTGAGATAGAGTCCAGAAAGGCCAAAGAACAGGCTGAAGAATAGGTTTTCTTTTCCATATTTCAGGAAAGGATATACAAGCACTGCCGAAACTCCAAAAAAATGCAGAATTCCGAAGATAATATACTCTTCAGGTAAAAAGATCCAGGTTATACCTGTGAGCAAAAGCCCCATGAAATAGAGTTTGAGCCCTCTTTTAAGGTATTTCAAAAAATTTTCTGCTCCGTTTCCGTCGAACTCTTTATCAAGGGCTCTTGAATGACTTATTGAAAGGGAAGTTCCGGAGATCAGGATGAAAAGGGAAGCTGAGAATCTGCCTGCATATAGAATGGAGCCGGACCTGAGTTGAATGTCTGCAAGCTCGAAAAAGTCGAGATCATAAAGAAAATGGTACAGGAGCATAATAAGGACAGCAAATCCTCGCAGACAATCAATCTCCCAGAAGCGATCTGCGTGCCTGGCCATAAATTTTTCTCCGGAAAAACGTGAAATTACGTTCACAAAGGACTACAGCCTTCTTTAAAGATAATCTACTATATAATTTCTGGTTCTCTTGGGAAAATTGGCAAGTCTTTTATCTTCTCCTCTGGATTGATAGAAATCCGGTGCCTATTGAGATTATAGCAAGCAGAACTGAGTTTTTACTCCACTTATGCTCAGATCGGATTCACTACTTCTATAGACTTTTTTCCGTGTCGTCACACCCAACCTATTTTTCCTGCAATCAGCCTCAAAATGTTTAATAATTTCTCTGGATTCATCTGCTAGTGATACTCTTAATTTAAATATAATTTTTAATTAATTCAGATACGGTAGCTGACATACTTCTTTAATTTATGCGTTGTGATGTTTACAACAATTTTAAATTTCTTTATAACAGTCCTAGTCCGGGGCCTAAATGGGGGATTATCCCGAACAAAAACACATTTATCGAGCCATGAATCATTATCACAAGGGGAAGGCTTCGGGTTCTATAAAATAAGTACCCGAGAAAGCCCCCTACAAGAAAGGTGTATGCCATTTCATAGGGAGTGCCGTAGTTGGAATGCATTACTCCGAAAAGAAGACTTGAGAGGAAAATTCCCCCAGCTGGCCCTAAGAACTCTTCCATTCTCGTCTGGAGGATTGACCGGAAGACAAGTTCCTCTACTAGCCCCACAATAAACACCATTATGACTATGAGTATCAGCAAGTTTTCCAATGAAAGATCCGGGATAAGTTCTCTGGTCCCTATCAATATATATTCTGCTTCCGCAAAGGCCAGGCCTGTAAGGACAGAGAAAGGAAGATAGATCCATATCCTCCTGAGCGTATCTCTTTTTTTCTCATATACAACTCTTTGATGAATGGTAGCAATCATTGCCGGAATTGCCAGAGGCGCATAGACGAATATGAATGAGTAAATATTTATATCGAAAAAAATTGGCATCGAAAAGTTTACCAGTCTGAAAATTGTCAGAAGCAGAAGTGCCTGGTAGACTTTTCGTATCTCATATTTTTTCGTAACCACTATTGAAAATGAAAGGGCCAGGAGAAGCAGGGTATAAGCTATTGAGGCTTCTTTCAACCTTCCTCCGAAAATCAACAGTTCGGCAAAAGTAATTGCAATTACAGGGATTCCTGCATAAAAAATTTTTTTCAGGAATCCGGTTTTTTCTTCAGTTCGCATTTTAAACATTTCCCCGAGCTCCGGCAAAGAGACCTTTCCTGCTTCAAGCTCTGAATGTGGAAAATCCGGAATTGCCATCCTCAAGCCTCCTTGGTAACATTAATCCAGAGATGGAGGTTTCTGTAAGGCACGGTCTTTTCGGTTTCATTAAAGAGCAGAAACTCTAGCTTCATGTTCTTTCCTTCGAAAGGCGGCTTAAAAGTAATCGGCGCTTCCCAGGACATATTATGCTCAAGGCTTACACGTCTCTGATTTTCCGGAAGAGGCAGAGAATTGTTTTCAAGCCTTACTTCCATTGTATAATCTACGGGCCTATACTCATGGTTTACGATCCCCACACTGACTGTCCCTTGTTCTCCCTGCACGAATTCTGTAGTATAGTTTTCGGTTGTCCTGTTAGCTCCAAGAATGTAATATTCGGTAAAATGTTCTCCTTCTTTAGGGTTTTCTATTATGTAGGCAAGGCTGCCCATAGAGATCAAGGTCGAAAGAATCAGGAAGAGTGCAAGAATTTTATCTATTTTTGATCCGGGTTTTTCAAGAATTTCGGCATTCATGCTCAGGAAAAACGCTTTGAATGAAACTCCAAAAACTTCGGCTTCAGGCAACAATCTTCTTCTGTAGTAGGCAACTGCGCATGTCAGGAGAGTAAAAACCGAAAGTACCGTTAGCAGAGGGATCTCCCTGATTCCCCAGGTAGTATAATTTAGGCCGAGTCCCATTATCGGGACGACTGCAATACTCAGTCCGAAAGATATCGCAACTCTCTCAATTCCTTCAATATTTTTTTTTGCCGGAAAAATAGCTCCAGTTAGGGCGTAGCCTGGCAAGAAAAGCACTAAAACAATTCCCAAACCTGTGCGCAGGAAACTGCCATTAAGTACAGGCACGAGCACAAGGACGTCAGTAAGAAGCACGAAACCTGCAACAAGCAGCAGGTCCAGAGGAAGCTGTCTATTTTCGACCATTTTTACCACTAATAAAACTATTTCCGGCCATTTTCATTACTGATGAAATTTTTTTATATCATGTCCTCTTTGAATTTATACTTATGTAAGCCTTCCGTTAACCTGCTTTTTTATTTTATCCAAGCCGGGATCCTTTCAGGTGGTCCTGTTGCAGGAAAATAAGGGAGAAAAGCCTTTACATTTTTAAACCAGTCTCTTCTGGTACTATTTTTTGTTCCAAAATTCCAATTTCGGGTATTGCATACTCTCTTTTATCAGTTTCTCTTTTTTGTGAGAAATACCCTTGACTCCTCAGTTTTTTGACCCCCTTTTATTAATAAGACTTCTTTATATGAAAAATTTTTCCCTTTTTTGAAAAGCCTTTTACAGTGTGAGCCATTTTTCGCATATTTCATAAAAATTTTAGCTCGATCTCAGAAATATCTGGGCGCGCATAGAAAATTTTATTTTGTACTTTTCCCTTTTCTGCAAGCATGAAAGTGTTGGTTACAGGGGGAGCAGGTTTTATAGGCTCCCATATAGCTGAATATTTTGCAGAAGCAGGGCACACTGTCAGGATCCTGGATAATCTTGCCACAGGTTTCCTCAGAAATGTTCCTCAGTACAAAAACATCGAGTTCATTCAGGGAGATATCTGTGATTCTAACTTAGTCGAAAAGGTGGTTTCGGGCATGGATTGTGTTTTTCATGAAGCTGCCCTTGTATCCGTACCTCTCAGCTGTGAAAGGCCTGCTGAAGCTTTTCGGGTTAACACTCTTGGGACCCTTAATGTACTACAGGCCTGCGTTAAAGCCGGGGTCGATAAATTTGTAACTGCATCTTCGGCTGCTATTTACGGAAATAATCCGGTTCTTCCAAAGCGCGAAGATATGTATCCTGAACCGACTTCTCCTTATGCTATTTCCAAACTCGACGGGGAATATCTGGCAAGAATGTTTTATGAAAGTCATGGGCTTCAAACTACCTGCCTACGCTACTTCAATGTCTATGGCCCCAGGCAGGACCCAAAATCCCCATATGCAGCTGTAATCCCCATTTTCCTGGAAAGAGCAAAGGCAGGAAAAGACCTTATTATCTACGGGGACGGACTTCAAAGCAGGGACTTCGTGCATATCAAAGATGTGGTAAGGGCAAATGTCGCAGCTCTTGATCATGGCGACGGACAGGTTTTTAACGTGGCGATGGGAAAAAGCGTGACGGTTGTGGAACTTGCCGAAAATATTATTAAGTTGACTGGCTCTTCCAGCAGGATAGTATACGCCACGCCAAGAGCAGGCGATGTTCGGGACTCAAAGGCAGATGTTTCAAAAATTTCCGGGTGGTGGAAAGGAGAGATCGAGCTGCAGGACGGGTTAAACAGCCTTATTTAAACGGCTTTAAGGGCTGTTTACTGTGTAGAAAAGAAGGCTGTTTTCTTAGCTACAAAACAGCCTTCTCATGCGGCTTGAAAAGATACTTTGTTTCCTTATTTTTTAAATAAAAGTAACTATTCAGTCTATCCAAAATCAGTTGGATGATACCTGTTTTTATCTTTTAGAATATCATTTCTATTGACCACGTAGGTTTTTATTGCTCTGGATCCTTTTTTCTAGGTCCCATTTTCTTCATTTTCTTAAATATAATCGCATTCATAAGAAGGATTATAATGATCCCTACAAAGATATTGGCAATTTTTTGAGTCCCCGCCTTTTTATTTTCCTGGGTAGCAGCGCCACTCTTAGTTTTTGCTCCGATTTCGTCATTTATCATTACCTCTGAAGGTGCTTGGTTTTCTCCTGTTTTTTCCTCTATCGTCATTACATTCTTTCCGGCAGTAATTGCAAACGGGGAAAAACTGGGAGTTTCAGACTCAAAATAAATATATTCTTCATTTTCACTCAATTTTTTTGTAGGAAGAGAATTCCAATTGTTCTCTTTGAAATGCTGGAGGACTATTGTGTCAGTATTAATATTATTTTCTGTGATCCACTCTTTGTTTACTCTGAACCCTACAACGGCATTCTCAATATTTTTGGAGTTTGCAAAGCCCCCATTTCCTATCCAGATATTTATGTATTTGTAGATTTCATCTTCAGGTTCGGAAAGTGTCAGTGAAGACCTCCCTTTAAGATCCTCGACAATAGTTGTAATCTTTCCTGCCGTCTTTTTGGAATTAAATTTCACATAGTCGACAGAAGTTGCTCCCTTCATAAACTTGAAACAGATCTGTTTGCCATTTGAAATAAATTGCTGGCAGAGCTCTTTTGACTTGACATTTTTAGCAGGTTCAGGAGATCCTCCTGCTCCGCCTCCATTCCCTCCGTTCCCTCCGCTTCCGGAGTTATCGTCTTCTCCAGATCCACTGTCATTAGATCCATTGTCATTAGATCGATTGTCATTAGATCCACTGTCATTAGATCCATTGTCATTAGATCGATTGTCATTAGATCCACTGTCATTAGATCCATTGTCACTAAATTCACTGCCTCTAGATCGATTGTCATTAGATCCACTGTCATTAGATCGATTGTCATTAGATCCACTGTCATTAGATCCATTGTCACTAGATTCACTGCCTCTAGATCGATTGTCATTAGATCCACTGTCATTAGATCCACTGTCATTAGATCGATTGTCATTAGATCCACTGTCATTAGATCCATTGTCATTAGATCCATTGTCTCCTCCAGCGTCATCGTCTGAGCCACCATTTGATTTAATTTTCACTTCAAGCTGGTTAAGCCCGACGAGTCCTTTTCCCGGGCTGTATGCTCCCGCAAGGAGGTAATAAGAGCCTGGAGACAGGTCAAAAGCTGTAAGTGACAGCGTTTTTTGGCCTTTTTCTCCTATTGCTATGGAGCCTTTGCCTTCTCCTATTATAATCTGGATTTTTGTCTGGAGTTCATCTATGGTAAGTTTTGACAGGGAATTTGAGGAATTGGTGTCAAATTCATCAATAAGGTCTACGTCGTTTACTGTTACTGAAGTGCCATTCCTGGTGCCGTGAGAGTCGATTTCTATGTTCGCTTTATATGCCGTTTCCCTTATCAGCACAGCCCCATAAGTGCAGTTATTTTCATTTGGGGCACTCTCAAGTGCCATATTTATATCCAAATCTTCCCCTTTTACTATACTTGCAGGAGCTGAAACGTGTAGTTTATATTCCTCAACTACAAATGCTGTTGCAGAAAGTGCTGTCAGGCTATTGTCTTCATTTTCCTGGATCATTAATATACAGTACTGTCCTGAATCGAGCGGTCCAAAATCATAATTTAATAAATCTCCATTTTCTCCAAGAACAGCAGTGTATTTTTTATAATTTCCTTCCATATTACTGTGGAAGAGATTGTCTAAGTTTTCTACCTCTCTTGTCTTGAAAGCATCAAAGACTCCATATGCGGAGTCTGATGTAATGTTGAAAAGATAGATTTCCACAGTTCCTTTGAGAGAGGAATCCCCATGAAAAGACATGTTCACTTTCTCCCCAGGCAGGTAGACAGGATGGGTGAGGTAAAAAGAACTTGATGGGTAGGTTATCGTATAGCTTTCATTTTCATCCTTGTATAATGTCCCGGAAGCCCCCTCATATTCTTTAAATTTAGGGCCTGAGTATGTGAGTTTTATTGGGTGTGGAAGCTGGATTCTTCTCTCTTCATATGGGTACCCCAGCGTAATCCAATTTCCTTCTGCCGGGTCGCTGGTATGGTCCAGAATATAAACAACCCTATCGGTGAAGTTTATACTGCCAATAGGGCTTACATTTTTTTCGCTGTTGCCCGCAATTGTTGTTGCAGAAGTTAATATGAATACAATTAATGCAATTATCAGTAAACTCTTCTTCAAATACATACCCCCATCCTATTTATCAGATATTTTTAACCGGCCCCATCTCATGATATTAATATTTCTTACAGGTTCATCCCCCGGAATTGATCTTTTTTGCTTCACTTCCTTCTTGAATATATAATCAGAACCAGAATTGCTGCTCCCACTCCTGCCAGCAGATAGAACTCGTCTGTAAATAACCGGAGAAATTCCGATTTGTTTGTGTCTTTTTTGGACGGCTGTGCCTGAATATTCTTTTCTTCCGGATTTTTTTCTGGAGTCAATACTTCAGAATCATTATTTTCTTCTGGGGCTTCGGAATCTGTTGGTTCCAGAGAAGGCTTAGTCTCTGGCGAAAGAGAAGGCTTAGTCTCTGGCGAAAGAGAAGGCTTAGTCTCTGGCGAAAGAGAAGGCTTAGTCTCTGGCGAAAGAGAAGACTCAGTTTCTGTTGATGGAGATAATTCGGTCTTTGCTGGATACGAATTTGCTGAAGACGAATCTGAAGTTGATTCTGAGGTTTCCTCAGGCTGAATAGTTACTTTTTTTGATACGCTCCCCACTTTTATTTCAAAGTCTCCCGAAGGAACTGCTTTTGTATTATAGGAGTAGCTGAAATCTCCGTTCGAATCAGCTTCTATCTCCTGAAAAGCTGTAATCTTCAGGTTCACGTTTGACGCTCCTTCTTTAACATCCCCGTCAATCTTTATTCTGTATGTTCCCGGAGGGACACTTGACTGAGATACAGTTACAACATCCCCTGAAACCTCTGAACTTTTTGTTATCCAGACAATCATTTTTACCCTCACGTTGAGGTTTTTTGCTCCCCTGGCCTCAACCTTAAAGAGATTATTTAAACCTCTAGGAATTTTTACGTCTTCAAGAACATATTCAAACTCTCCCCCAGAGACAGGAACGGTTTTTTCAAAGGTTACGAACACATCGATTTTTTCTTCCGGAGATGCACTCCCTTTTATTCTAAGGGTATCCCCAGAAACAGGTTCTTGAGGGGAAAATTCCCAGTTGTTAACAGATGCAGCTGCAGGAGAAATTACAAGTAAAACCAGAATCGAAAGGCAGGTGGCCATAAAAACCAGTTCTTTTCCTTTCTTACGGAAATTAATTAATTTGTGCACGGAAGTCGCTCCTTTCAAACCAGATCTTACATAATTTTTTGCTCATTTTTTAATCATTTAATAACAATTATTTCATAGACAACTCTATTTAAAAATTGTGTCTGTAATATATTAGATTACCTGTTTCTATAGCTATTGTATAAATTTTTCTGATAGTCTGTGGTTTTTATGGCAAAAATAAAAGTTGTATTCAACATTTGAGCTTTTTAATATATTTTAACTGTTGTTACTCCCTGGGTATTTTAAGCCCCCAGAGATAACTTTTTATTTGTGCTTTTATACACTTTTAATAATTATTTTTATATAGTCATTACATGTTATATAACTTTCTAAATTTTTTATATGCGGGTGAGCTTCAGGATGTTTCTATGACTTAAATATCTCAATCTTTGTAAAAAAGCATTATATAGCTGATTTTTGCGTGTTAACACGATTTTTTATTCTATTTCTTACAACTTATTCTATTGATGTTATCTACCAGTCGTTTAGTATCTAAAGAAAATTTTTTATACTTAGTAGTTCTTTTATACACATAATCTTTCAATAAATTAAATAAGTTTCCTGTATTTTATGGGGGCATTACTATACTATTGAGCATTCTCTCATCAAGCGCAATCTCTTCGAGTGCGATTTCCATGATTACAGTCCCTGGACTTCCTCAGTATGGGTTTTCAATAGTTATCGGACTCATAGCCCTTCTGTCTTTAAAAGAGGTTCTTTCAGCATCTGAAAAGTGGAATAAAACCCTCGATTGCTCGTTAAACCTTGCACTCCTGCCTTTATTATTCACTTTTGCATGGATTGTCCTTTTCAAGATTTTTGGGGCTGTATAATCCCAGGTTTCTGGAAACCTATTCTTTACTTTTTATTTCTGTTTTACACGGACAAGTTGCTTTCATATATTTACTTTCTAATTTTTGTCTTTTAGATCCTTTTCCATCCTTTTTCCAACTTTTCCTTTTTTCGTCAGTTAGTAATCATACGTATTTATTACGCCAAATCGACATCAATCAACTGATTTTTGGCAAACTGAATAGTTACCTGATTTCTTTTATTCTTAAGTTCAAGTTTTAGCCGTCTAGATATGCAATTTTTCAGACTTTTGAAAATACAAAAAAATTAAGAATTATAACTATTTGAAAAACTGCAAAAAATTAAGCTGTAATGACTCGAGGAAATTATCAGAACATTAAAAATAAATTTGAAAACATATTTGAACCCGAATTCTATTTATTCTACTAATTATTACAGTATTTTTTTACATAAAATGAATTTCATCAGGCAGATCTTTCGGAAAAATAAAAAATGTCAAAAATCAAAATCCTGATACTATACAGCCCTTTATTTTAATTACAATTTCATTTTTTGTTGATGGGCAGCTGCTCTCCTCATATATATAAATTTTTACGAATCCCTGAGGGGCTGGAAAAAAATAGAGTTTTCATCCATACCCTCTTCTATGTTTCAGCTCTTAGTCAGTTGCTGGAAAACATAATCAAAAAGGAAATCGCAGATCAGCACGAGCAATGTAAAAGCGTTTGTTTTGCTGATCTAACAGCTACTCATTCTTTGTACTACCAATTCTTAACTATACTTATTTTTTAATATTAGTTCCGCCCAGGAAACAAGAACTTTTATAATGAGTTCATCTTCAAACTGCATGATTTTTTATATGAGTTACGTGGGGGAATTTTTTAAAGGAAATGGGTTAGTCTGGATGGTTGAGTGCCGCAGTACTAAAACTCTGGGGCCACGGAAGACGTAGCTTAGAGGCTGGTATATGAAGGTTGCTGCCCTAAAAATTTAAGACTTCTGTCTCTTTACAGTTATCTCTTCCGCTTCCGAAACTTCTAAGTCCTCAAGTGCTTCTATTGTGTTTACATCCACAGATGAAGATTTCTGTAAGGTATGTTTTTTTCAGTCTTATTTAAGAGTAAGAACTCAAATTTCATATTTTTTTCCTTGAATGAAGGATGAAAACAACTGGTTCTTCCGAGGTTTCGTTATGTATAAGGGTGATACGCTGCAAATTTTCCTAAAGGGGCAGCTTAGGGATGATGGAACTATAGTTTCAAGTATTTTTGTTCCGATATTGTCTTTGATAGTTATTCAGGGAAATTAAATTAGAGTCATCCCAAAAGTAAAATCTTGAAGTTATTTTTTATGATCCTTTACTATTTTATTACTATGGATGTTTTTTGGTCATTTCTTTCTTTTTCAGGGCCCTCTTCTCCTTTGGATCAGGCAGACTTATTCAACATGTTTTATGTCTGATAATTTACCTTATTCCTCTTCTTTTTAATATTGAAAAAATGCGGCAAGTAGTGAGCAAGGATAACATAGTCTTAAACTTTCAGGCACCTGAAACTAAATTCTCAAATATCTCCAAGCCTGCGGGACTGGAATATTAAAAGCACTGAGCTTTTTGATGTTGATTCTGAAACTTATCTTTTTATCGACAATACTTTATATTCTTATATTCAAATAATTCTGAAGGGTGTTCAACGATAGTTAGCTCAGTTGTACAATATTATAGTTATTTTAGCAAAGGCTCCTTCGATTCTTTTATTTCTCGATTCTTATTTTATTGTATTACATCTGTCAATAAATTTATATAATCTTCTTCCAAATTATACTTTAAAAAATTAATACTGTAAAGCATATTCAACGGTCCTAGTTTCATTCAGATAAAATGGCCTTCAATGTCTTTATACATAAATTCATCTAAAATATTTATAAAATGTTTACACAAACAAAATATTTACATAACATACACAGGGGTCATCAAAAATGATTAACAACCAACTGTTTATGGGCAAAAGCACCCAGTCTACAGTCCGTAAAGAAAATAGATGTGCGAAGGGCAGAGTCCCTCAAAATGTCACGGTAGTTCTTCCTGCCTACAATGAAGAAGTTTCCATCGGAAGCATTGTCCTTCTCATCAGGCTCTACGCCGATAATGTGGTCGTGGTTGATGACTGCAGCTCAGATCGGACAGCCGAGATCGCAAAAAATGCCGGGGCAGACGTGATCGTACACGCATCTAACAAAGGAAAAGGCACAGCTCTCGAAACAGGCTTCAAAGCCGCAGTCGATCTTGGCGCTGATATAATTGTGACAATGGATTCGGGTGGCCAACACAACCCTGCCGACATTCCCAGGCTCGTTGCCCCAATTATTAAAGGGAGTGCAGACATGGTCAACGGCAACCCATATTTATACAGCCTGAGCAAAAACACCTCAATCTACCGTCGAGTAGGGCAGACAATTCTGGACAGGTTCACCAATATGGACTCTGGTCTCATGATCACAGATTCTCAGAGCTGCTTTCGCGCCTTTGCAGCCTCTAAAACAGGAATTCTCCGCTTCAACGTCCAAGGCATGTTAGTAGAAAGCAAAACGCCCGCCGAAGAAGGCAAATCCGGCCTCCGCATAAAAGAAGTCGAAATCGGGGCCTTTCATGACTTTGAAGGCTCGGTTAGAGACCCGATTAAGTACATTCTTGGAGCTCTGAAGACTATAGTAAAGGATATAGAGGTCAATAAGCCACTTTACTTGTATGCAGTTCCCGGTTTTGCCCTTGCTACATGCGGCTTCTATATGGGTTTGAAATTTCTTGAAGCCTTTCTTCTTGGAATAGAAGGTCTGCACAGCTGGTCTGTATTCCTGATGGTTTTCCTCGCTGTTGCCGGGATCTGTATGACAATGAGGGGAATTGTGATTTATTCCTTGGCAGAGGTGACCACGCAAACGGAGATCTAATTCTGGGGTCATTCAAAATGAGCAATCCATTGCCTATGAGCAAAAGCGCCAGGCACATGAGTACAAATGAGGAAAAAGCGTGCATTGTAGGTACAGCCCCCCAAAAAATCACGGTAATCCTTCCTGCCTACAATGAAGAAGTTTCCATTGGGAGCATGATTCTCCTTACTAGAAACTACGTAGATAACGTTATCGTAGTCGACGATGGCAGCTCAGACAGGACAGCCGAGGTTGCCAGGAAAGCCGGAGCTGAAGTGATCATCCACGAAGTTAATATGGGAAAAGGTGAAGCTCTCAAGACCGGTTTTACAGTCGCAGCTGACCTTGGAGCCGATATAATAGTGACCATGGATTCGGATGGCCAGCACAACCCTGCCGATATACCTAAGCTCGTTTCTCCTATTCTTGAAGGGAATACAGATATGGTCAACGGCAGCCGATACATGAACGGTTTGGATAAAAACACTCCAGTTTACCGTCGCATCGGCCAGACCATTCTTGATACTGCAACTAAAATGAACTCAGGTCTCCAGATCACAGATTCTCAGAGCGGGTTCCGTGCCTTTTCCGCCTCTACAAAAGATCTCTTCCGCTTCAACACCCAGGGCATGGCAATAGAAAGTGAAATGCTCGTCGACGCAGGCAAATACTGCCTTCGAATAAAAGAAATTGAGATCGGCGTCCGTTATGATGTTGACTGTTCAACCGTAAACCCAATAAAACACGGCTTCGGGGTTCTCGTTATGGTCTTAAAGGACATAAAGTTCAACAATCCCCTTTACTACTTCACAGTCCCGGGTATTTCTCTCGGAGTCGTCGGTCTCTACATGGGCGCGCATTTCCTGCAAAAATTCACAATGGGTGAAGGTCTGCAGTTCGGGCCCACAATGCTCATGGTCCTGTTTATTATTGTAGGGACTTTCATGGCTTTGATAGGGATTCTGCTGCATTCGATATCTACAATCATGACGGATGCAAAGGTGGCTTGAAACCCCTATGAGTGGTTCCGACAATTCATTGAATTTCGGGCAGTGGCGAGATCAGGGAATTATATTCTTTTTATATGATTTTTCCCGAAAATATCGGATTTACGCTGAATCTCTGGCTTGTAACTCATCTGATTCTTTGTTCTTACAGGGACGTTTGTGAATAATATTGGACTCATACCTACTTCAATTACGAATAAGCAAGAGTGTTGAAACGTTTTTAATAAGGTTGAAGTGTTTGATCAGTTCTAACTTACGCAGTTTAACTAAAATCAATAGCAAACCTTTGATAGTTTCGTACTTAATTTTGTACTCAGATGCATAAACCGTGTATAATAGAGATTGAAAACTATCTTGCTTCTACTGCTGTCTCTTATCTT
>NZ_JAVKPK010000043.1:0-32807 GCF_031461075.1 Methanosarcina baikalica
TAATTGCATTTGGATGATTTTTGAACCTATTTATGAAACCTGACATGAAAGTAATTAATACTTCACATCTTTTAAATTTCACAATTCTTTCAATAATCGAAAAGGGCGTGTCAGAAATTCCAAATGGATCTATAAATGCAAATGTAGGTGCAAGACTCTTTTTTTGTATATCGATTTGGTCTAAACTTGATTTTAGAGTTTCATCGAATTTGCCACATTCAACAATATATTTTATATTATGTGGTAGTGTTCTACCAGCAAGCAGTGATTCTAAATGCTCACAGCGTTCTTTATCTTTTTCAATAAATAAAAATAGAATTTCTGCATTTGTCTTTCGCTTATTATCTCTTGCTGCGTCTATTGCAGTTTCTAATGCAATTATTGGAGATCCCGGTTCTCCATTTGAGTATTCTCCAGGACCTGCAAAACCATCAATATACAATATTCTATCATTAAAGCTACTCAATATGGGAAACCAAGCTTGTAAATATCGCTTTAATATTGCATGCTTTGCTTCCGTATGTTTTTCAATATCCCATACTTTTGTAGATGGTTTTGCCATAACGTCACCAATTTATAAAGATATGTATAAAAAATACAGTATTCATAATTAGTGATTTTAGAATTTATACTTTGTTAGATTTTTATATTTTTAATATAGATATGAACAAATTTGTAATAAAGTAAAAAATCTAACTGAATATGTAAAAATACAACTTAACAACAGGCAGAGGGGAAAGAAGTGAGATCAAAAATTAGCATCAATGCAAAACCCAACCCAAGGTCAGCACCACTTCATCCCCTCTTCATCCCATACCTTTTAATATTCCCAATCCTTAACTATGCAGACACATTTCAAATTCATCTTCAGGTGGCTTTAACAATGTATTCTGACCGAATTAATGCATTACCCCCATATCTTTTTGCAGCTATCGATGAAGCAAGGGACGAATTAATTGCGAAGGGAGTCGACGTGATCGACCTTGGCGTGGGAGATCCTGACCTGCCGACACACCCGCACATTGTTGAGGCAATGCGGGAGGCTGTCTGCGACCCGAAGACGCACCAGTACCCTTCTTATGCCGGGATGCCGGAATTCAGGAAGGCTGCGGCTGACTGGTGCAGGAAATATAAGGGGATTGAGCTTGACCCTGCAACTGAAGTCCTTTCCCTGATAGGGTCAAAGGAAGCTGTGGCACATATTCCGCTCGCTTTTGTCAATCCCGGAGATGTCGTGCTCTACACTGAGCCAGGGTATCCGGTCTACAAAATAGGGACTATGTTTGCGGGTGGAGAACCGTATCCTCTGCCGCTTACTGCTGAAAATAATTTCCTGCCTGACCTGGACTCAATTCCTGCAGATATCCTCAAAAAGGCAAAACTTTTCTTCTTCAATTATCCGAATAACCCGACTGCTGCAACAGCGGACATGAAGTTTTTTGAAAAGGTTGTTGAGTTCTGTAAAAAGCACGACATCATTGCAGTACACGACAACGCCTACTGCCAGATGACTTACGAAGGATATGAAGCTCCCTCTTTCCTTGCTGCGGAAGGAGCAATGGATATTGGCATGGAACTCTATTCGCACTCCAAAACCTACAACATGACAGGCTGGAGGCTCGGGTTTGCGGTCGGAAATAAAGCCCTTATAAAGGGGCTCGGCAAGGTCAAATCCAACGTGGACTCAGGCGTCTTTGACGCTATTCAGATCGCAGGCATTGCAGCCCTGTGCTCTTCCCAGGCCGGGGTCGAAGAAACAAACAAAATCTATGAGGAAAGACGGAATACTCTCATAGAAGGGCTCACTGCAATGGGCCTTGAAGTAAAACCGCCAAAAGCTACTTTCTACATCTGGGCTCCGGTACCCGAGGGCTTTACCTCAATGAGTTTTGCAAAACTCCTGCTCGAAGAAGCCGGAATCGTTGCAACTCCCGGTGTCGGCTTCGGAGAAACAGGCGAAGGCTACATCAGGTTTGCCCTCACCAAGCCAGTAGGAAGGATAAAAGAAGCTGTAGAAAGGATGAAGAAGCTGCAGTTATAACCGATCCCGACGGACCCTGTTTAGAAAGCTCAAAAGATCTCAAAGTATTCGAGTATCTCAAAGTATTCGAGTATCTCAAAGTATTCGAGTATCTCAAAGTACTCGAAAGATCTCTGACCAGGCGGCAAAATTCTGAAACGCCGCCGTCAATCTTTTTTTAGTTAAACTGATACTACCTGGCCCAGCAATTGTTTTTGCGGAAAATGTACCTGAGCCTGCTATGTACCTAAACCTGCTGCGAGATTAGAAGAATTCATAATTTAAGGCCCATATGCCGCAGATTTCGCTTTTTTCTTGTTTCCAAACGCTCAAGGTCGTCAATGGAACGCGAAATTTCCACTAAATTGAAAAAGAAAAGACTGAACGAACTGAAAACAGGAGATCAGACTGGAATAATAAATAAAACATAATCTTCAACCTCACTGGAAAAATAGAGTATCACGTATCAGTCATTTGTATCACGTATCAGCTATCTAGTAGTGGACGACCGAAAGTCCAGAAAAGGTTGAAGAAAGCTAACTACGGCTGTCTGGGTCGATGCACAGCCTGAAAAAGTACTCTGATTTTTAGATAAAAAGGTTATTTATGTCCTTAAGCCGGAGCAGGAAAGCATTTCTTTTTTAAACAATAAATCCTAACTGAATCAACATGCCAGATTCCACAAGAAATCCCACCGGAAAACCCGCTAAAGAACCTGCCACTACCCCGATTAAAGAACACTTCCAGCTCAAAGAAACCATAGTTACGATTGCAGCTGACAACCAGGAGCATATCGAAGCTGCAAAAGAATCCATCAGGCTACACAGAGCAGCCCTTGAAACTTACATCCTGTCAGATCCTTATTTTCAGCTTACCCTCGAACCCTACGAATGCCCGAAAAATGCTCCTGAAGTTGTCAGGAGAATGGTGAAAGCCGGAAACACTATGCAAATAGGGCCAATGAGCGCGGTTGCAGGCACATTTTCTGCCCTCGCAGTGGAAGCGATGGTTGAAGCCGGAGCAAAGTATGCCATAGTTGATAATGGGGGGGATATCGCATTAATTAATGACAGGCCTGTTGTGGTAGGAATCTATGCAGGGCAGTCCTCTATTAAAAATATGGGGCTGGTTTTCGAACCCAGGAATTCGATTACAGGCGTATGCACCTCGGCGGGAACAGTTGGTCCTTCAATAAGTTTCGGGATGGCAGATGCAGCTACAGTATTCTCGGATGATGTATCCCTTGCGGATGCGTCTGCAACTGCCCTGGGAAACGAAGTGGGAATAGGAAAGGAGTCGGTAGAGGCTTCTTTTAAGGCCGTTAAAGGGATTCCAGAAATAAAAGGTGCACTCGTGATCCAGGGGGAGTACATAGGTATGTGGGGACAGGTGCCAAAAATCACGCGGGCAGATGTCAGGTACGAATATATTACAAAAGCTTGAATACTCACTTCTAAAGTGTGAATATTCACCTGAAGTCTGTTCACCCACTCATATAATATGGATATTTTTATAAATATACTTATACATAATTATAGAATATTCAAACTCACTTCACATTCAGATTAGTAACTTAAATAATGATCCAGCAAGCTCTAATTCAAACTGCATCCGGAAGCAGGAGAGTAAAGAATTGCACCGGAAACTGAACTGCAGGACGGGGATATTATAGTTCTGATTCCGCCGATTGCAGGCGGGTAACAGACGAAATCTGAACTGAAGAACATAACCGTCAATTAATAACCAGAGTCCATTTTACTGAGCACACTTTATTGGATTTTCCATCCTTCTTTTTAGATTGGAGTAATTTTAAGAACCTCAGAAACTTTGGAATTTAGAAAGCAAAATTTAATTAGGAAGCCAAATTTAAGAGAGCATTTAAGAGAGCTGTACTGATATAATCCCGAAACAGACTTATGCTGATTCGTGCAGTAAACTACAGGTAGTAATTGACAAAAGGTGAGCTGGAATGGAACCAATGAAAAAAGGTGAAAATTTGAAAGCTCTGATTATCATAGATATGACTAATGATTTCGTATTTGAGACATACGAATACGAAGGGGAGACATACCAGGGAAAACTTGTAGCCCCTCTGGGAAAAACAATCATTGACAAAACAGCTGGGCTCATAAAAAAGGCAGTAAGCGGGGGAACAGTCAGCGTTTTCAGGCTTACGAAAGATCATCTCAACGCCTTTGCAAATCCGGAACTTGAACTGAAAGTTGCAGAGCTGGGAATTAATGAAGTATTCATAACAGGGTTGGTTGAGGAAATCTGTATATATATTAATGGTCTGGGCTTCCTTGAAAGGGGCTTTCGGACAAATATCGTAAAAGGCTGTACTGCGCCTTTTGAGGAAGAAAAAGGCAAGGAAGCCTTGAAGGAACTCACGGCCTGTGGGGCAAAATTGGTTGATGACATTCCCGACGACATAAAGGTTATCCTGCTTCTCGAAGACGAACACGACGAAAACTCCGAAGAAATAAAGTCAGGAGCCTGGCCACCCCATAATATGAAGGGAACACCTGGAGCCCTGACAGTCCGAGAGATACGGGAAGCCCTTGAAGAAAGATATAAACAATAAAAGTAGAAAAAAAGTAGAAAAAATTAGAAAACCAGGTAAATAAGGGAAGTAAAAAGAAAGTCTGGAAATCCATGCTGCTGAACTCCTGCTTCTCTTTTACTTCAGATCATTATGCTAAAACTCTTTCTCCATAATTTAGTACACTATCTATTTCTTTTTCTTGGTTCTGTTTTGGCTCTTCAGGAATCTTATTCTTTTCAGTAACATTACGGAAATAAATCATACGCTGAGGGATTTGAATTTCAATGCCATTTTCTTCCAGGGTCTGTTTTATGTTCCAGAGCAGCCTGGTTTTTATTCCGAACCACTCGTTCACAGGTGCCCAGATCCTGACAGAAATATTTACCGAACTTTCTCCAAGGTCGCTTACGAAAACCGAAGGGGCAGGGTTCAGGAGAGCAAAGGGTTCTTTGTCGATAAGGTCTTTGATAAGAAAGATTGCGGCATTGGCGTCATCACTGTAACGGATCCTGATTGTGTATTCAAACCGTCTGACAGGGTGTCCCACAATATTTGTGATGTTTGTTGTAAAGACTTGCTGATTGGGGATACGGACAAGGAGCCCATCATAAGTCCGTATAAGGGTAGAAATTATTCGGATATCTGTGACATAACCCGATACATCGTTGATTTGAACCTGATCCCCTATTTTTATGGGCCTTTCGACCATCAGGAAAAAACCGGAAACCAGATTTCCCACAATATTCTGGCTTGCAAAACCAAGGATAATACCTGTAATTCCTCCTGCCAGCAGGAGCGTTGAAGGATCAAGCCCTATCAAAGGTAAGATCGAGATAAAAACGATGATAAGTATGCCGTAATAAAGGATTTTGAGGACAGTCTCCCCCACATCCTTACTGACCTTATCTTTGAGGGACCTGCGCAGGTAAAGTGTAAGAATTTTGGAAAAGAGAACCGAGAAAAACAGGATGAGTACAAACTTCAGCAGATTACCCAGGGTGACGTAGTAAGGGTCGCCGTCCACAGTGGTCTTATAAAGGACAAAGTCCAAAAAATTGATGTCCGTGATCAAAAGCCCCACCCCATGTAAAATTTAAGGGGAGCAAAACCAAGCTTTTGAAGGCTGTAAACTCCGAAAGCTTCTTTCCTGACTTTAAGTTCTTTCAGAGAGCTACTTCTCAGCTCCCCGTTAATATGCTGCAGCTCGAAACTCGTTTCAGCCGTATTCCTGTTGAGGATATCCATGTGCGCTTTCATGAAAACATCATTATCATAGTAAAGTTTCATACCGTATGCACTGAAAACCACTTTTGAGATCGAAGCCCAATCCGAGGAGGTATTTCGAAGGGTCAGTTCCAGAACCCCTTCCTGCAGAGGGGAAGGAGAAGGAGAAGTTGAACATATCTTACTTTTCCAGTGCTTGCAGATGACTCCGTTTGAAACCTCTCCATAAAGAGTAAATTTTTGCCTCACCAGGCTCAGCACATCCAGAAGCTGGAGATTCTTGTCATCCTTATCCGAGATAAAAACGCCGATTTCTATCGGAAAGGTCAGGAAAATCTTCCTTTTTGCTCCTCCCGCAAGCAGCAGGGTTTTCTCAAACTCTATCAGCAGGTTTGGGGTAATTTCTTTTGGAGTGTTTAAGGGCTCTACCGGATTTATGATCAGATGCTTACTATCTCCAAGGATGAGTTTTTCTACCTCATCCGTTCCAAGCGTCCTTCGGTATATCCACTGCTCTCCGGTGTTTTCCACGGAAATCGAAATTCCTTCCTTTTCCACTGAAAATGGGGGAACATAATAGCCGTACATAGTATCCCAGCAATTAACATATTTCCAGATAATTGTCTAAATTTATTAATATAGATATGTATCATTATAAAAAAGTTACCTCTCAAATATTTTAAGAAATTAGTGAGGGGACAGGAGGGAAATAAAACCAGGGAACAGGATAAAAGAGGGCTGATAAAAGAAAGAATAAAAGAGGGTTAATAAAAAAAAGAAGGCTGATAGAAGAAAGAGAAGATAATCGAAAGAGAAAATCAAACCCATCTTCTTTTCTTAAAATAGGCAAACATGCTAACTCCTATCAAACTCATTGCAAGCATTATTGCCGGATAGCCCCATCGCCACTTGAGTTCAGGCATATATTCGAAATTCATTCCATAAACGCCTGCTATAAAAGTGAGGGGAATGAAAATCGTGGCTATGACTGTAAGGACTTTCATGACATCGTTCATCCTGTAGCTTATGCTGGAGAGGTAAATATCCACCATTGAAGACAGGATATCTCGAAAATCTTCGACTGAATCAATTACCTGGATAGTGTGGTCATAGATATCTCTTAAGTAAATCCGGGTAGTCTCCTTAATAAGATCCGACTCAACCCTTTGCAAACCATTTATCAACTCCCTGAGAGGCCAGACAGATTTACGAAGGGTGATCATATCCCTTTTATATTTCTGGACAGCTTTAAGAGTTTCAGGCCTTGGCTGTATGATCAGCCCTTCCTCAAGGTTTTCTATTTCCTCCCCAAAATGCTCAAGAATCAAAAAATAATTATCGACTATAGCATCTATAAGGCTGTAGGCAAGATGATCTACTCCGTTTTTTCGGAGGCGAGAAGCCGGATTTTTGAACCTTTCCCTTACAGGGTCAAAAACATCTCCCTCCCTTTCCTGAAAAGAAAGGATGTAATTGGGACCGAGGATAATGCTTACCTGATCTAGAGTAATCTCTTCCTTTTTCGTATCAAGGAGTATCATTTTTAAAACAGTGTAAATATAGGATTCATAATCTTCAGTCTTGGGCCGCTGCCCTGTATTGAGCACGTCTTCGAGGGTGAGGGGATGGATATTGAAATAGTTCCCCAGCTTTTCGATTATATCAACCCGATCCAGCCCGTCTACATTTATCCATAAGTTGATATCGGGCTGGTCCTTGAAGGCTAAACAATCTTCGACAGTCTCCAGCTTTTTTTCAATAAGCTTTTCACTGTTATAGGCAAGGATCTTGATTACGACCTTTTCTGCCTTTTTTTCCCCGACGTGGACGAGAGTTCCAGGCGCAAGCCCGATATTTGATTCATTTTTTCCGAACGTCCTCATTTTCACGTTTCTGCCTCACCTTCTAATAAAAATAAACACTTTGATTAATAAAAATAAACACTCTAATTAATTGAAGCTTTATTGATTTAAGCCTGTGCACGGCTTTTTACCTGAATACGTTCTCTAACCTTCAAAATGTTTCCTGAAGCTTTCAGTATTACTAAACCATATTTTAAAATGGGCTTGAAATGTTTGCAGATAAATATATGTATTATCTACCGAATATAATAATGTGCTAAATATATAAGGCATATATAAAGCATTTTTCCGAAATTGGGGAATTTGGAAAAATCGTCATTTTTAACACAAAAATCTAAGGAGTGGTTAAGCTGGTTCAAACTGAAATTACGAATAGTTTACTCAATATGGTTGATCAATTCATTGCATTTATTCCTACCCTCGTAGCAATTATCATTCTTATTATTGTAGGAAAAATTGTAGGAACCTTTCTTGGGAAGTTAGGTGCAAGGCTGCTGGACAGGATAGGACTCGATGACCTAGTTGACAAAACTATCATAGGCGGGATGATAAGAAGAGGGCAGATGAGTACGGTTGGCTTTTTTGATGCAGTCATCCGATGGTTTATTTACATTATCTTTGCCATGATTATCCTTGACCTTCTGAATATACAGACAGTAAACAATTTTGTCAACCTGATCATATACTATATCCCGCTCGTGATCTCTGCCTTCGTTGTATTGCTTATAGGCTTACTGATTGTGGATTTCATCAGCGATCTTGTCAAAAAACTGCTAATTTCTACAGGGGTAGATGAAAAATTTGAAAGTACGGCTTTTGGAGCCTCGGTCAGATCTGGAAGGCTGACAGCTTCAGGAATCATATCCGGACTTATCAGACTATTTGGGTATCTGATTTTTCTCACGACTGCATCCAATATCTTGCAGTTGACAATGTTTACCGAGCTACTGATAAGTATTACTGAGTATCTGCCCCGTCTTTTCACAGGAATCCTGATCCTGATGATAGGAATCCTTTCTATCGATCTAGTGATGGACTACCTGAGCGGGACAGTCAGAGGCATGAATGTGGAAGGGACAGAAATAATTCTTCCTCTCCTGAGGGGCTTTCTGCTTCTGATAGTGGTCCTGGTTGCGCTGGATACTATGCTAATTAATACTAGCATCCTGTACCTGTTCTTCGGGCCGCTTGCATGGGGAATTGCAATCGTGGTCGCGTTCAAATACGGAGTTAAGGACGCGATTGTTGCGTATGCCAGAGAAAGGAAGTAATCCTTCCTTTCAGTTATATATTTTTATGTCTGTTGGGATAATCCTGTAAATTTCTTTTTACTTTATTCCCAGTTATTTCGGCTGATCTTACCTTTTTGCAGAACTTTACTCTTTTACAGTATTCATCTTTTTAAATCAGTATTTATTTAAATCTTCTTGCCAAACATGCAGGGCATGGAAACCCCCGAAAACCTATCTTCTTTTGCAGAAAATATGTCTTATTTTGACAGAGGATTGGAGCAGGCATTTGCCTGGCTTTCAGGCAACATTGGTACGTTTTTGTTCATAATATTTATTGGTCTGAGCACTATCTTTGTCGCACGGAATGTAAACCTCCTTATGGAGAATTACTTCAAAAGTGCAAGTCGCAGGCTGCATATGGATACAACATCTTTTCGGATGTTCAGACATATTGTTGTCGCAGCAATCTATTTTGTGGGAATTATTGTTGTCATCTTCAGCATTCCGGATCTTCGCAGCCTTTCTGTTGCCCTCTTCACAGGGGCAGGACTTGCCGGTATCGTTATCGGTTTTGCAGCCCAGAGCACATTGAGCAATATAATCGCAGGGCTTTCACTTGCTCTTTTTCAGCCCTTCAGGGTCGGAGACAGGCTGAACATTATGAACGAATACGGGAAAGTCACCGACCTTAACCTCAGACATACTGTCATCATAACCTGGGATAACAGACGCCTTATAATCCCTAACTCCATAATCAGCAATGAAGCAGTAATTAACTGGACTATAGAAGACCCTGCAGTTATCTGGCCAATACAGGTCGGAATTAGTTATGACGCTGATATTGACCAGGCAAGAAAAATCATGATCGAAGAGGCCAGAAAGCATCCCAATGTTATGCCTCCCCAGGAACTGAAATATAGCGTGATGAAACCCAGCTTAATTAAATCCGAGACTCTTAAAACGGGATTTTTTGACTCACCTGTACTTCATGCCGTGGACCCGGATTTCAGGGAAAGAGGGGAAGTTAAAGTACACGTTGCCGAACTGGGAGATTATTCCGTAAATCTCCGCCTGCTGGTCTGGTTCAAAGACAGGAACATTGCGTACGGCTCCGGATGCGAGATCAGGGAAGCTATTAAAAAACGCTTTGATAAAGAAGGCATAGAGATCCCATACCCGTACAGGACTATCGTATATAAAACGGATATTGAAAAAGAAAAGGAGGCCGCTAAAAAATTTGCTTCAGGAAAAGGGAATCCGGAGAATGTATGAAAAAGCAGATTAATTAACGGGT
The DNA here is from genome assembly GCF_031461075.1 of Methanosarcina baikalica. Classification (NCBI taxonomy): domain Archaea; kingdom Methanobacteriati; phylum Methanobacteriota; class Methanomicrobia; order Methanosarcinales; family Methanosarcinaceae; genus Methanosarcina; species Methanosarcina baikalica. The sequence continues at coordinate 10,178 of NZ_JAVKPK010000043.1, forward strand.
AAATTACTTAAAAACAAAAAAAAAGCTGATGAAAAAGTGGCTGAGAGCAAAAAAGAACTGGTAAAGGGAATTTTATAGTTCTCTTTCATCAATCACTCTTTTTGTCTTTTTCATGCTGCGGGGAAGTTCTCCTATATTTACACCTACTACGTCCACTGTTACTCCTATGAAATCCTTGAAAGCTTTTCCAAGGGCCTTTTCGGTTTTCTCTTTATTTATGGGATCCTCTGCGCCTTCAATCTCTGCCCTGAAGGTCATGCTTTCCCTGCCGTCCTTGCGTGTGAGAAGAATCTGGTATTCACTGCTTACCCCAGGCACTCTGTGGATAAGATCTTCAATCTGGCCGGGATAGATATTTACGGCCTTGAACTTTATGCGGTCATCTGACCTTCCCAGGATCCTATCAATTCTCGGGAAAGGACAGCCGCATTTACAGAGGCCCGGAATGATCCGTGTCAGATCTCTTGTCCTGTAGCGGATAAGGGGGGCTCCTTCCTTTGTAAGCGTGGTAATTACAAGTTCCCCGAGCGTACCGTCAGGAAGTTGTTCGCCTGTGATAGGGTCAATTATCTCAAAGAGCAGGTAGTCGGACCAGTAATGCATCCCTTCATGAAATGAACAGTCAAGGGCAATTCCGGGCCCATAGATTTCGGTTAGCCCGTAGATGTCAAAAGTCTCTATCCCGAGCTCGGTTTCGATCCTGCTGCGCATTTTTTCGCTCCAGCGCTCCGAACCTATAATCCCTACCCTGAGACGGATCCTATCTTTAAGACCGCGCTTTTCGATTTCTTCAGCAAGCAAAAGCGCATAGGAAGATGTGCTTGCAAGGGCTGTGGATTTGAGATCAGTGAACATTTCGAGCTGTTTTTCGGTATTTCCCGGGCCTGTAGGTATAGCCATTGCTCCCAGGCGTTCAGCCCCAAGCTGGAACCCTATTCCTGCAGTCCAGAGCCCATACCCTGGAGTAATCTGAATTCTGTCCAGATTGGTAAGGCCTGCCAACATATAGCAGCGCATCATCATCTGGGCCCAGATATCCACATCTTTTCGGGTGTAGGGGATAATCACAGGCTTTCCGGTAGTCCCGGATGAGGAATGAATCCTGATGACTTCTGAATCAGGCACTGCCTTCAGCCCAAGAGGATAGGCATCCCTGAGTTCCTCTTTATTCGTAAAAGGAAGGATTTTCAGGTCTTCGAGAGACTTTATCTTCTCGACATCGACATTGGCTTCCTTGAACTTTTCCTGGTAAAAAGGACTGTTTGCAACTACATGCTTCAGGAGTGCCTTTAGTTTTGCAAAGGTATCCTCTTCCGAGATTTCGGTATGGTAGAGCTGGGCATTGGAATCGAGCTCAGACTCGGTGGACGCTTCATACATATCATTTCACCTTTTGTTCCCCAGTTCAGGTGCCGGAGATTAGTCTAATACATTTCTTTGCATGTTCGAATGCGGCCTTATTTACAGCCCTGTATTTCTCAGGTATTTCGGTATTGAGTATTGCCTTAAGAGTTTCCTCCGGAAAAGGTAATACTTGTGCGCCGGCAGCCGCTCCAAGCATTGCAACATTTGCAGCCCTGTGTGTGCCTTCTTGTTCCGCAAGCTCCGTGAAATCGGAACAGAAAATATCGGGGTAATATGCACTTAAAAAAGAAAGCAAAGCAACAGGGTCATACTCAGGGCTCCCGGGAGGCTTCGATGCCGGCGGGATGGCATGGGTATTTACCAGAACCTTTCCGCCGTTTCTGAGGAAAGGCAGGTTTCTTAAGGTTTCAGCGGGTTCCAGACCCAAAAGAAGGTCTGCCTGCCCGACAGGGATCAGAGACCCGAAAATTTCGTCTCCTATCCTCACATGGCTGCTCACGGAACCTCCCCTCTGAGACATTCCGATGGTTTCGGCAGTGCTCACATGAAACCCGGCTTTTATTGCAGCAAGTGCAAGCAAACGGGAAGCAAGCACAACACCCTGCCCGCCAACTCCCGCAATCAGAATATCATATTTCATATCTTCACCTCTTTTATTCGGATAGCTCCGGATGGGCAGATCTGCGCACAGAGCCCGCATCCGCTGCAACTGTCCTGGATAAGAGGCTTATCTTCTCTTACAGAAAGAGTGAGGGCAGGACAGCCAAGTTGTTTTACACAGAAACCGCAGCCTGTACAATTTTCAGGCTTTATTATGCAATATTTGTCGGATTTTGTAATCCCTGCGCATTTTCCTTTGAATACTATAACAGACGGCCCCTCAAATTCCATGGCTTCCTTTGCGGCCTCTACACAATCTTCCAGGCTGTCCGTATCTACAGCCCTTACAAACCCGACCCCGCAGCTCCGAACCACATCTGCGATATCAATGGCTTTCGAAACACCTCCGAGCGCAGTCAATCCTATGCCAGGATGGGGCTGGTGCCCTGTCATTGCAGTCGTGCGGTTGTCAAGGACTGCAAGGGTGATGTCAGCTCCGTTGTAGACAGCATTTACCACAGCAGGAATGCCTGAGTGAAAAAAGGTTGAGTCTCCGATAAAAGCTACGTTCTTTGTCCCGGGATTCGTACGGAAGAGCCCTCCTGCAATGCTTATCCCGGCTCCCATGCAGAGGCAGGTATCTACCGTGTTAAGAGGATAGGCGTTTCCAAGGGTATAGCAGCCGATGTCTCCTGAAAAAATCGTATCAACCTGAGAATCCATTTTAAGCTGTTTTGCAACCTGCTTGAAAGCATAAAAAACAGTTCTGTGCATGCAGCCGGCACAGAGAGTCGGAGCCCGACCTGGCAGGGGCGGAAGTTTTTCTCTTGAAATGACAGGAGAAGCATGGGAAAGGTGCGAAGTTTCCCCGAAATCTGCAATTGCACTGTTGATACCGTCAATAACAATATCCACATTATATTCCCCGCTCACAGGAAAGAAGCCGTTCTTTTTCCCGTAGACATCAACAGGCAGATGTGCTTTTCCGATAAGCTGAAGTATCTGCTCCTCAAGATAGGGGTCAAGCTCTTCGACCACTATAAGGCGGTCAATTCCTTTCAGGAAGGAAAGGGCTGCTTTTTCAGGGAATGGGTATACTGTTCCTACCCTGAAAAGTGTGAAGAGCTCTTCGAGACCCCTGACAGCTTCTTTTACATAAAGAGCTGAAACTCCTGAGGCAATTATCCCGATTTTTCCGATCCCTGAGACAGAATTATAGGAAAGGCTGGAAAAGCGCTCGGAAAGCTGTACCTGCACGCTCTCAAGCCAGGGGTGCCGTTCTGCAGTAAGCCTTGGAAAAATCGTCCAGCGCCTGTCCTTTACAAAACCCTCGCCAACAGCCTTAATAGGAGCGGGTTCTGTTGCCGCGACCTCAACATCCGCGCAGCTGTGGGAGACCCGTGTGGTGGTTCTCAGGATGACGGGAATTTCGAATTCATGCGAAAGTTCAAAAGCCAGTTTTGTCAGTTCGTAGGCTTCCTGAGGGGTTGCAGGGTCCAGGACAGGAATATTTGCAAAGTGCCCGAAAGCCCTGGTATCCTGTTCGGTCTGGGAAGAATGAGGGCCAGGATCATCGGCAACGAGCAGGACAAGAGCTCCTTTTACCCCGATGTAGCTCAGGCTCATCAGGGGATCGGATGCAACGTTTAACCCTACCTGCTTCATGGTCACAAGCGCTTTTGCCCCGGAATAAGCTGCCCCTACAGCCGTTTCAAGTGCAACTTTTTCGTTGCTGGACCATTCGGTATAGATTCCGCACCTGTCTGCATGTCGGAGAATTGTCTCCAGAGCTTCGGTTGAGGGAGTTCCAGGATACCCCGTAACTACCTGGACGCCGGCTTCCATAGCCCCAAGTGCAATGGCTTCATTACCCATTAACAGTTTTTTGTCACTCAAATAAGCTCATCTCGGATCGCAGGTAATACTTTAATGAATTGGATAAATAAATTAGAAAGATTTTGACAAATCTTGAAGGAAATAAGGTGAAGTTCAAACGAATTTGAATTCTCAAACCATCTATCAAAATCATTTTGAGAATCCGAAAATCTACTTTAAGGTATTTCACCGCTGTTTTACGCTACGGAAAAATACGATGACCATCTTTGTACAGTGCTGTCGGGAAGAAGTACGTAAAATTCGGATATAAAGCTTTTGTTTTATCTTAAAGAAGTTTTTATGAAATCAAAGTTTCGGCGTCGCACCCTTTGCAAGTTACAGGATATATTCAAAAAGAATAGGACTGATTTTACATTTTATTGCCTACACTTAAAAATTTTAAGGTAAAGAGATCTGTAGGAAGGCCAATAAAGATAGATCGGGCAGAATACAAAAAAAGTGCAATCAAGAGGTTATTTAGCTGGATAGAGTCGTGTAAGAAAGTATTTCCAAGATATGAAATCAAAGAAACATACCTCGGGAGTGTAATTAGCAGCAATAATGAGGTTAGATGAAGTTTTGGAATGAATCCTTACACTACATCATCTAACGGCTCAACAAATTTTTAATGTGATAATTTTTTAATGTGATAATAATACTTTCGTCTCTGTCGTCTCTTTTATGTGTTCGTCACCGGAGTTTTCAAAAGAATTCTTCATTAAATACGTTATCAGAGCAACAAGCAACCCAAAGGAACCTGATAACATAAAAACCGTGTTAAGATCAAAATGCAACAGGACTATACCAAGCACTATGGGAGAAAGAGTCTGACCAATGTACTTCATGGTGTTGTGAATTGATAACACACCACCTTTTGATTCTGAAGGGGCGATCTGAACTATCTGTGCATCAATTGCGGTTTGAGCAAGCCCAAAACCTGCTCCGAATAGCAACATTAAGAGAAGAACTGTGAAAATCGAATACGCAAATGAAACAGAGAAGATTGCCAGTCCAGTAAGTGTAAAACCAGTAGCAATAATTAGCATGCTTGAATGCTTACTAGCCAGAATCTTCACGCGGGGTACAATCAAAATGACAGCTATTCCCTGAAAAGCCAATACAATTCCTACTTCCTTTGCAGTATAGCCGAGTACATTATTAAGCATAAAGGGTGTGTAGATAAGCGCTGAATATAGTATAAAGAAAATAGCAAAGCTTAGGAATACCGTGTATGATATTCTTAATTCCTTGAGTGCTGTAAACCCATTAAATATGCCTTTGTGATTATCATTGTCCCTCTTAATCCTTGTCTCTGGAAGGAAGGCTATCACAACAAAAGCAAAAGGAAGTGAAAGTACATAGAAAAGAAATGGATAGTTCCATCCCAAACTTGCCAGTCCTCCGCCTATAAGAGGGGCAGATACCGAGCCAATGGCAAGAGCCATACTAACCTTATTCATGGCATACAAACTTTTATGGCCTTTGTACACATCCGCTATGATCATCATGGGCAAAGACGTCATCCCTGCTACCCCGATACCCTGTATGAACCTCAAGAGAAGAAGTGATTGCAGGTCAGAGATAAAATAACTTACAAGTCCTGTTAGACCGTAAATCACAAGGCAGGGAACAAGTAGATTCTTCCGGTTTACACGGTCAATGAAATGCCCAATAACCAGGGCGAAAATAGCCGTTGAGATAGTGTACGCCGATATCAACAGTCCTACGTCTTGGGATGTTGCGTGCAGAGGATTCATCATCGCTGGCAATGCTGGTGATAAAAGAGCGCCTCCTGCCATTGAAAAAAATGCAACAATACAAATAATAAGAAGATGAGCACTTTTAAATTGCATGATCTTGTCCCGTTATTCACATTATTTTGAGTCCATTCTCAAACATAATTTCAAGTGAATTCGTAATCTCTCTTCTTTGACTGTCATCAAAACTGGAGAAGAGAATGTCCCCCCACTCTGAAGCTATTTTTTTCATATCAGGTTCCAGCTTTTTCCCTTTCTCGGTAAGAAAAACCCGGTATGATCGTTTGTCTTTCTCATCCCTCTGTCTGAAAACATAACCCTCATCAACAAGTTTCTGTATAGCCCTTGCAGTAGTGCCCTTATCAATTTTTAGATAGTCAGAAAGACTCTCCTGATTGATCCCATCCTCGCGATATAGTCTCATAAGAAAAGGAAACTGTCCGCTTCCAATACCATATGGCTCAATTTTTTTCCCAATATAGATTTGTCCATATCTGTAGAGATATGAGATGGCCTTTCCAATGAACTCCTGATCACACAATCCTTTAGCATGTGAGCTTCCATTGAATTCAATTGTATTCATTTTTGTTTATCCACCAAATTGTCTAATCAAAATAGTTGCAATAACAACTGTATTAGTAACGTCATAGGCATTAACATCATATATAGTTGTTGATGCAACTAATTGTTCGCAGAACTTTGACAATATATAGAGTTAGAAGCTCCACTGATACACCTGGGAACTTTTTGATGTTCTTCAATAGCAGAAGCTTTCAGTTTAACCACGTAAGTCTTATAAGTATCAGATTATCATCATGATAGAAATTTACGTCTCAACCATCCTCAGTGCAACCTTTAGCATTCTCACAAACTTCAGGAAGGCCTTTGATAAGTATGTACTTGTAAATAAGGAGCTATGCGGGAAAAATATGATTTCAAGCATAAAAATCTCTTTACTTTTCTCTTAAACATGGAAATCGTGCTCGTTTTTTCAGATTTTGATTTAATTTATGATTCACGGACATGACCTGAAAAATATAATTAACTTAATTTGGATGTTTTTATAAAACTTAAATGTATAATAAAGCTTTTTTTACAAATTAAGCTCTTATAAGTTTTTTATTTAGAAAAATACATTTAAATATAAATTAGTCAATTCTGGGACTGTTAAGCGGCGGATGGCCGACAAATATCACAAAAAAGCAGGACTTACGCGACTGAGTTGAAAATGAGTGGCATAAAACTTCAAGCTGCCTAAATAATAATAATCTCTATGATAGGCTTGCTTGTGCGTTATTTTGCACTCCAAATGCGCCAGTCCTAAGGAGAATTTGACATGAAAAAACATATCTTGCCGATGGTTTTATTAGCACTAGTTATACTTCTAATGCCCACAGCTTTAGCAACAGGCGATGTAAAAATTAACGATTTTACTTCTAATATTACAGATGGAAATGTTACATTATATACCAGGTTTACTGGTGACGTCACAGGAAACGTCACTAATTGGCTTTGGATATTTAAAAATGTAGAAACAAACGCTACTACTTACAGCAGTGCAGAGAGAACAACTCATCATAATATTAAAAAGCCTGGAGTTTATACTGTTACGCTGGCAGCATGGGGACCTGGAGGAAGTGACAGACTTACAAAGGTAGCCTATGTAACTGCCAATAATAAAAGTTTTAACCTGCCAGTCGCTGAATTATCTGCGTCTCCCACATACGGAAATGCCCCGTTTATAGTATCATTTAATGACAACAGTACAGGTGCAACTTCCCGGTTCTGGAGCTTTGGGGACGGAAATACTTCAAAAGAGAAGAATCCAACACATAATTACTCTGTAGCAGGAAACTATACCGCTGCCCTGGTAGTAAACAATGAAAACGGTTGGGACTCAAAAACTCAAGAAATAATTGTACAGGGAGAACAGGGTGAGGGAGAAGTTCCCACAGCAGAATTCGATGCCGATACTACCAGTGGTTCTGACACTCTTTCTGTGCAGTTTACAGACCTATCGCAAAATGCAAATGTATGGAACTGGGACTTTGGAGACGGAAATTATTCAACCGAAAGGAATCCAAATCAGACTTATTCTATAGCAGGAACCTATACGGTAACACTGACAGTTGGCAATGAAGGTGGAACTGTCTCAACAGTTAATACAATAAATGTACCGGGAGAAAACAGTTCCAGCGACAGTGACGACAGCAGCAGTAGTGGAGGACACAGCCACAAGAGCGCTGGTAGCAGCGGTGGTAGCGGCGGGGTTTCTCCTGAACTTCAAAGTAATGTTGAGGCTAAAGAGATTTCACAGACATTTATTGCAAGCGGAAACCCTGTAAAGTTTGATTTCCCAAACAACGTTACCCCTGTCGTAAATGTGAGCTTCGATTCAAAGAAGACCATCGGAAAGACAACGACTATAGCCGAGATGCTGAAAGGAAAATCCAATCTGGTTTCGGAACTGCCTTCTGACGAAGTCTACAAATCTCTAAACATCTGGGTTGGAACCAGCGGATTTGCAACTTCAAGCAATATAGAAAACGCAGTCGTATATTTCAAGGTTGAAAAATCCTGGATACAGGACAAAAATATCGATCCATCTTCTATCACCCTTAACATATACAATGATACAAAATGGGATCAGCTACAAACAAACCTATCAGAAGAAGATGACAAGTACCTGTATTTCACAGCCAACCCCTCAGGGTTCTCTTCCTTTGCAATAACAGGTAAGGCAGCAGCAAACGAAGCTGTGAATGAAACACAGTCCACACCTGACACTCAGGATCTTGAACAAAATAATGGAAGTACAGCAACAAATGCTGAACAGACGCCTGAGCAGACGCCTGAGCAAAAAGAAAGTACAAGTGCAGCTCCTGGCTTCGAAATGATTTCCGGGATAGTCGGGCTTCTTGGAGTATGCCTCTACATAAGAAGGTAAAGCAGAGTTAATTGTAGCCCAATACCGGGATAATTAATCAAATCTGACAAAAAGGCAAATTCTCCATTTTTGTCAGATTTGAGAGTTATTTTTTCTTATTGTGTTTAGGATTTACGCATTTTGAAGGTCAGGTAAATCGGAGGGATTACTCCCGCTTTTTCCCCAGCTATATGTGAGACTTTCACCTCATACAGCTCAAGCATCTCATAACCCTTTATATGTTGGACAGTAATTATTTGGTTTGAAGCTAGTTAGGATATTGTCTGTGACAGCTTATATGTGTAGACCAAGTTTGATATTCTGGTTATCTTTGTGATTTCCATTCTTGGGATTTGGAGGTCTTTCTTCTGCATCAGCATTGACGTCAATCGACCACACCATTCTATCACCATAAATATCAGGTTCGGATCCACCCCAAATCAAAGTTTCGGTGGCGCACTCCTCCGCAAGCAAAGGGTGTATTCGCGCCCCCATTCTGAATATAATGAAATTATTCAAAATCAATTAAAACTATGAAGTATCTTATTTCTAGACACAATGATTTTTGTGCCTTATTTCCATTTAATAAAAAGTCAGCTAAAAATATAAATAGATAATTTAAACAACGGTTTTCGAGGATCATGTACGAAGAAGATAAAGCGAAAGAAGGCGTTGACAAGGGCCGCGAGTTTGGAGTACTGGCAGAAGTTCTGCGAACACTGCAAAGGGAAGAACTGGAGCAAACTGACACGTGCATAATGGAAATTTCAGAAGCCAGCACACCACAAAGCATGATAGATGTAATGACAGAGATCAATGCAACATTAAAAGAGATCGCAGAAACGCAGAGGAGCATATTAGGAGAGATTAAAAAGAACAGGACCGAATGAACTCTATTCATAATTTCTTTTTTCACTTAATCTTTAAAACTGCAACCTACTCCTAAAAGCTGGTAGTCCGGGCAGATCTTACAGATTTAAGCGCCGGTTAAATTGTAACCTCGAAGAGAAATGAGCATTCATAATCATAACTCCTACATTCGGCAGCAAGCACATTCTAACATTTAAATATCCTTAATTGTTATTTTTTGCAGGTTCACTTAAAAACCAGTATCACACGGGCTATATATCTAACATTATTTGTCATTTACCTCATTTATCATAAATATATATTAATTATGTTATGGTTAACATTTAGTAATTTTTGATTTAAATTGAATTTCAAAAGTCCTGAAAAAAACGATATCAATAGAAAAATTGAATGGATTTTTATGTCGACCTGCCGAAAGCAGGATAACTGCTTTAAGATTCTCTCTGGAATAAAAAAGACTTTTATTCTCTAAATCCAAATACGAATTGAATATTTTCGATTAATATTATTTGGGGGGTAAAATGACTACAGCTGTAGAAACGAAAGTTCCGTATAACGTATTAAATATCGAAAGATGTATGTGTTCGCAGTGTCCTGTCCAGGCTGCCAGTATATGTGCCCGGGAGACGTTTAGTAGCTTAAAAAACGAAATTAAATTAGGTGAAGCTCCAGAACCTCAAAAAGTTCCAGGAGTCTACTGTTCGACAGGTGCTGCTACCTGTGTAGATCTGAACCCCAACAAACAGTGTATCTGCAAAACCTGTGCTGTCTGGGGAGATTATTGCCTGGAACACGCAAACCCGATGATGTATTTCTGCACTATCGGTAGAGCAGACTGATTCTCTTGTTTTCCATGAGAGTGAATTATTTATCCTATCCTACAATATTTTTATAAACCGGTTCAAGAAATTCTCTGAAGGCTTCGATTTTTTTTCAATATGATCATCTTTTAAAGTTTATTCTCTAACCTCAACTCTTACTAACTATTGATACAATGAAAGTGACTTTGAAAAGTTCTGATCGAGTACACTCACCTTGTTCCGGATAATTCGACAACAGACCGAATGTTTACGATTTACAATAACTGACCCCTACAACCACAAATCAGGATTTTTAAGCCAAAATCGACGCTCTCAGGCCCCGTCTTCAAGGCTTTTCCTTGCAGCACAACTTTCAACGGACGCGCATGCAACAGCTTTTGCAACAGCTAGTACTACATGTTTGTCAAGGGCGCCGGGAATAATATGATCTTCGGAAAGCTCACTGACATTTACGACTTCTGCAAGGGCATAAGCTGCAGCCATTTCCATCTCAGGTGTAACTTTCCTTGCACATGTGTTAAGAGCACCTTTGAAAACGCCCGGAAAACTCAGGCAATTGTTAAGCTGGTTTGGAAAGTCTGACCTACCTGTAGCAACAATCCTGGCTCCTGCCCTCTTTGCGGCATCAGGCATAATTTCAGGGATAGGGTTTGCCATAGCCATTACAATTGCATCTTTTGCCATTGAACGAACCATATCCTCAGTAACGATGCCTCCGACGGATACTCCAATGAAAAGGTCAGCATCATGGAAGGCATTTTCAAGGCCTCCTTTCAACTTCCCTGGGTTTGTAAGCTTTGCAATTTCTTCTTTTACCGGGTTCATGCCTTCTTCTCGTCCCTCATACACAAGCCCTTTGGTATCACAGGCAAGGATTTTTGCGGGATCTGCTCCTGCCCTAATCAGGAATTTGAGAATTGCAACCCCTGCAGCCCCGATCCCTGAGATTACTATTTTGAGCTTATTCAAATCCTTATTTACAATTTTAAGAGCATTGAGAAGCCCGGCAAAAACCACAATAGCTGTCCCGTGCTGGTCGTCGTGGACGACAGGGATATCGAGTTCTTCGCGCAGCCTTGCCTCGATTTCAAAGCAGCGAGGTGCACTGATATCCTCAAGGTTAATGCCTCCGAAAGCGGGAGCAAGATACCTGACCGCTTTTATTATTTCTTCGGTTTCCTGCGTGTCCAGGCAGATAGGAAAAGCGTCAATACCTGCGAATTCTTTGAAGATAATCGCTTTTCCCTCCATAACAGGCAAAGCAGCGTAAGGTCCTATATTCCCAAGCCCGAGCACTGCAGACCCGTCGGTAACTACAGCAACTGTATTTTTCTTCAGGGTATAGAGGTACGCAAGATCCGGGTCAGCGCTTATTTTCCGGCACGGTTCGGCGACCCCTGGCGTATAGGCAACACTGAGATCATGTATCGTGCGAAGGCGGACTTTGCTTGCGACCTCCAGTACACCCCCGAATCTCCTGTGCATGGCAAGCGATTCCTGATAAAATGACGCGTGCATATCCCTGTCTTCTTTCGGGTCCTTTTCCGAATTCATTCCTGAATTTTGTTCCAGATCTCCTTCCGAGCCTAAAATCGAACGCATTTTTCTGATTCTAATACCCCCATAAAGATATTAAGTACTGAGAGGGAAGATGTCACCAGACTAATCTCTAAGAAATAAAATTCCTTGCGTAATAGTCTGTACAAACCGTAAATAAACCCAATGGGATGTAATTTGCACATAAAGATCTGCATTTAACCAAATTCAGATATTATAACCGCTGGAAACACCACAGAGCACGAATAAATTCACCTCAGTTCCTATAAACACGGAAAGCATATACATATTCAGGAGAATACCCCTCTATGCAAATTAAGGGAATAGCTCGTGATACCCTCAACTTCGTCCTCGAAGCAAGCAAGTCCATGGCTCCTGAGGAATTTGCCGGACTTTTGCAGGAAAAAGACGGCATTATTACTGAAGTGCTTATACTGCCTGGTACCGAATCCAGCGATACGAATGCAGTTCTCAGGCTTTTTATGATGCCGAACATTAAAGCAGTAGGCTCGGTCCATAGCCATCCGGGTCCGAACCGAAGTCCTTCAGAGGCTGACCTGCACCTTTTTTCAAAAACAGGAAATTACCATATAATAGTGGGTCGCCCCTACGATAGGCAGAGCTGGACATGCTATGACAGGGAGGGAAAAGCAAGAGAACTTCCTGTGCTTGATGTGGAATTTGAGGATTTGGAGGAGATATGACATTAAAACCGGTTGCTTTCTACCGGAAAGAGTTCATGTGGGAAGGTACGTTTTCTTGCAATTCCGACAATTGATAAGCCTGAGAATAGTCCGCTTCTGCTATTATTCTTAACCAAAGTGCTTTTCCAGGTTTTGCCTTAATAAGGTTAAAAATTTAAAAGAGATGTAGTATCTGATTGCCGGGAAATGCTTTCTGCATTTAAATATAAATAACTTTAGTTAGTTATGGAAATTTTCCAGCAGTTAACAAAATCCTAATCTTACCCTTCTTTCCGGTCAGCTACCAAAAATGTTTTATTTACATATACATATTATTTAGAGGATACACCTTTTTACTTAGATATCTGGAGAGAAGTGATTTCTAGCTTCTGAGGTCGTATCCGGGCAAACATTCTGGGATGAAAACCAGATAGCCTTCACAGATCTGGAGGTAGTAATTCGAATGCCTACATGCCAAGATTGCAGGTTTTATACGGCTATTGATGAACTAAAGGGTGAATGTTTCAGCCTCGGCTTTGAAGTACGCGGGAAAACCGATTCCAAGAAGTGCCCGGAGCGGGCATTCAGGCCAGATAAAGGTCCTAAATCGAAAAGATCCGGAGCAGCAAGATATTCAGAATAAATGCTAAAGGATCAGGGACAGAAAAAGGCTCCAAAAAGAGGTTTACAGTGTAATGAATTGAAGCAGATCTTCAGCCTGGACATAAACTGCCGGAAAGCACAAAAATAATTTATCATAATTTTTCTTTTTTGCTTGCCGGAATTAAAAGAGCTTAAATTAAATCTCATTTAATTTTTTATCTTACATCTACTTTTGTACTTTCACTTTTCAATTACGGCCACAATGAACAGTATCCATTAATCAATTCATTTAACTTCAAGTGCGTAAGTCATAATAGGTAAATAAAATTTTATAGGTATAAAATTAGCCTTACTAACTCTCAGTTATTGGGCTTCAGTTGTAACTTCAAGGACTTCCTGGGCAATTTGGATGAGTCTGAACCAGGTGTTCAGGGCGGAGCGAAGGGAAACCGGGTCTTTGGCTTTCACGCTCAATACCAGCGTGTTTGCGTCCTCAAGGGATAGTTCTATTGCAGACCTTTCTGAAAAGTTATCATTAAGCTCGGGCAGGACAACCCTGTAGATCGTTTCTGCAGTTTCGGTCTCAAAAGTAAATTCTGCGAAAAGTTTCAAGAAATTCCTCCTGAAAAAATCTAGCTCCTTAAATGGACTCCGAAAAGATCCGAAAAGATGGATTTGCAATTTTGCTTTGAAAATCGGTCTCGAAATTATAAACTTATAAAAATTGGGTTTTAAAATAAGGGTTTGGAGGTCAATACTTTTTAAAGCCTTTGATATTAAGTTTAAAAAGGGACTTTCCGCTGCCCATAAAATCGATCTCTTTTTCCCCAACCGCTATTAAAGTGGAACGGGAAGGGAGTTGATCAATTTTATCACTTTCAACCCTCTGAAAATGGAAAAAAGACTCAAAGGCATCCGCAACCTCTCCGTGGCCTGTGAGCGCGGGCTCAACATCCGGAAACCAGTAAGAATCGAGTTCCTGAGAATACCAGTCCGAAAACCTGATAGAAAAAAGAAGCTTTCCTTCATCAAAAAAGCTGAGTTCCCCGGGATTTCCGTGGTACTCTCCTACAACTATGAGAGGCCCACCCTCCACAAACTCCAGAAGTTCCTGCATGCCCATCTTTCCACGCGTCATAGACCTGCCGGCTATAAACCGCGAAAGCAACTTGCAAAGCGTCCGGGTCTTTGCAGAAGGTTTACGAGAAGAAGTAACTAACATACTCCTTACTCGGCCTTGATGCGTTTGATGGTTGTAGGACGCTCTTTTACCAGGATTCTGTGTCCGCAGTAAGGACACCTTATACCTGTGTACTCGTAGTCGACTTCCACTTTCTGTTTACATCGAGTGCACTTATAACCCATACAACCACAACCTTAAATTTTTACTTTGCCTCAGCAATATTCTTCATCGTGCGCAACAGGGTCTGACCAACACTGGTATATGGAATATAGGTTCCGCCAGCGAAGGTGTGTCCGCATTTGCTACATTTCCAGATACCTGTTCCGATCCTTTTCACGGTCGGCCTGGCACATTTTGTACATACATGCGGGGCTCGCATGCGCTCTTCCAGATCTGCAACAAGCTTTCTGTCTTTTCTACCATATCTGGGACCGAATCTGCCTGCTGATCTGGAAATCCTTCCTTTCTTAGTGAATTTTTTTGCCATCGTTATAACTCCTTAAAATGTAAACGTTTAATCCGAAGTGATTTAACCTGGAACCGGCTGGCCCACGGGTCAGGTCCCTGAGACCCAGATTCTCCGGTTCTGTTAATCACCTATTGCACATGCGCTTAGACCGTAATACCGGCATTTAATATTTATATTTAATTAATCCTGCCCGATTTATTCTTGCTTTACCAGTGCTTCCAGGTAAAGTTCCCTGAGTTCGGCTGCCTTTTCGCATGCCATATCAATTGCTTCCAGCACTTCTGCCTCGGTAAAAGAAGCCGAGCCCATTTTCTGCATGCCGGCAACAGATCCGTCCGAACTCGAGACCACAGTCAATTTTGTCTCACAAACGGCTTCCTCATCCCGTGAAGGATCCACCATCAGCTTTGAGCCTATCTTTACAAGAGTCACGCCCACTGGTATCTCTTTCATTGCAAGGGGCACATTCATACCGATTCCCTGCTGTTCGTTCGGGACAATCGTGGTCATCAGAGCCGCAATGGCAGCGAGACAGGACGCATCAATGAGATTTCCGTCGTCATTGAGGATATGAACATCTATGAAAACGATCCAGACGGATTCTCCAACGGTTATGCAAAGCTTCTTTATATCAATTGCGCCCGATTCCCGGATACCCCTGTCTACGACCCTTGCCATTTCGATTGCCTCTTCTCTGGGCGGGCCTGGCTCAAACTCGGGAGAAGCAATAGGGTTGAGTTCCAGGTTAGTAATAATCACGCCTTCATCTTGCGAGTCTGGAAAAGGAGTCCCGGTCTGGAGCTTCACTCCTACAAGGACCTGGGTGTCTCCAAGGGTAACCTTTGCCGAGCCTTCGGCTTTGGAAATAATATTTGTTTCGAGTTTGAGGTCCCTGAAATCCTTAAATCCGCGCCCGTCCTGGCGCTTTCCTTTGACCATAAGGTTGTAAATATAGTCCTTCTTAAGTGTAGCAATAATCTCACTCATCTTTTTCACCTCTGCTTCCGGATTCAGAGGGGTCTTTTACGACTTTCCAGGGTCCTTCGCACTTTTCTTCTTCAGGCTCCTCTACAGACTCTTCTTCAGCTTCTAGTTCTTCGGCAGGAGCCTCTTCCCTGGACTCAGCTTCTGACTCAACCTCTGGTTCGGATTCAAGAGTTTCTTCAGAAGCAGCTTCTTCAATTCCGGCTTCCTCTTCAACCTGGAGTTCTTCTGCAGGCTGGGGTTCCTCTTCAACAAATTCCTCAATCTCAGACTCGAATCCTGTTTCTTCTTCCCCGGAAACGGCCTCTTCGGGCTCAAGTTCTTCAACTTCGTCAGGTTCGGAAACTTCCTCAAAAGATGCCTCAAAAGAAGCCTCAAAATCAGCTTCGTCTTCTTCAGCCTTTTCTTCGATTTCAGATTCAATTACTTCTTCTATAGTTTCCTCTTCTATTCCGGCCTCAGCTTCTTTAATTATCTCTTCAAGCTCATCGAGTTCGGGAACCGCTTCAGTAACAGCGCCAGCTTCAGAAATATCTTCCGAGACCGCATCTTCAAATTCTTCGGTTTCTTTAAGGGCCTCTTCAACAACTGCTACCTTTGAAGCGTATTCAAGGGGGGCTTCTGCCTCTACGACTTCATTCTCAGTATTTGAAGTCTCCGCGGCCTCTTCTGCAAGCTCCCCCATAGGGGTTTCAAACTTTTTTCTAAGGACTGCCTGCTGAATTTCGAGAATTTCCTTGCAGCCTTTCTTTACGAGCTCGAGACCTTCCCTGATTTCCTCAGGAGTAAGGTGCCCGTCCATCTGGACCAGGGTGATTTCTCCATCCTGGGTCATTGCTACAGGAAAATCAGCGTCACCATAATTATCCTCGTCCTTGTTGAGGTCAAGCACTATCTTCCCGTCAATTTTTCCGAAGGCACAAGAGGTAATGAGGCCCTTCATCGGAATTCCGGCATCTGCAAGAGCTACGCTTGAAGCATTGATTGCTGCTGTCCTTGTCCCTGCATCGGCCTGAAGCACTTCCACAAAAATATCAATTGCTGTTTTCGGGAAAAGCTCTGCCATAATTACCGGCTCGAAAGCTTCCCTCGAAACCTTTGAAATTTCGATGCTCCGTCTGCTTGGTCCGGGCCTGGCACGGTCTTCCACAGAAAAAGAAGCCATATTATACTTGTAACGGATAACTGCAGTATCTGCGCGCTGTGAACGGCGGGGATGCGCTTCTCTCGGGCCAAATACGCCTACCAGGATTTTGTTCCGGCCCCATTCAAGATAACATGAACCGTCGGCTCTGGAAAGTACGCCGATCTCAATTTTCATGGGCCTGATTTCATCCGCACGCCTCCCGTCAAGGCGCAGCCCATCGTCAGTGATTAATTTTTCAGGTTTATCACTCATACTTTAATCTCCAAAAAACTCCTAAAACAACTACTCTACAGAAGCTTCCTTAAAAATCCCTCATGACTATCCGGAATTCAATTATTCGGATCCAGCAATACATCGATCTTCCTGTATATTTCTTCGGAATGATCTTCTTTTGCTAACTTCACATCTTTATTTCCACTTTTAAAAAACTTAACGGGCCTGGATTCTTTCGGCCTAATCCGCTCATTTTTCAAAAAGTTATAGATCCGATCTGTCAATCCGGAACGCTGAGCTTCGACTTCGATCTTCCGGAGAGCCTTACTCAAAAGCTCCACATCTTCGTCCTTTCCATCGATCCATATTCTGCCGTTTTGGCCAACAAAAATGCTGCAGTTCGTTTCTTTCTTCAGCATTGAGATCATGGAACCTCCGTGTCCTATCACACGTGGGACTTTCACAGGCTCAACTTCGACAATCTGGCCTGTTTTAAGCTTATGGAAGTTCGAATCCCGTAGGGCAAGCTCGACTTTCATGGAACTGTCTACATCTTTTACCCTGAGGATTACAGAATCTCCTACACTCAGAATTTCAGACATCTCCCGGGATTCAACTCTTCTCGGATATTCGGATACATGGAACAGGCCATCATAAGGAGAGGCAATGTTCATTATCCAGTTGGATGGCGTAACCACAATGACGATCCCGATCACCACATCATTTACGGAAGGAATATAGGCTCCCGCTAGAGGGATCACTCCAACTTTATCCTCTTTGAGATTTTCAATACCACAAAACGAAGAATAGATCTTGTCGTTCTTGACATAAGTCCCGTATCCGGCTTTTTTCGTATTCTCGGATAGCAGGTCACCAGGGATCACTATTTTTTTATCCATCCAACATCCTCTTATAAAAGTTTAGTTTGAGCCTCTCCCTTCGTAAGATGATTTATAAGAGCGTAAAAATCAGTCTGGACTCCTGCCGGAATTCTTACCACTGCAACCCAGGAGCCGTCACGCTGCCATTCTTCTTTCGTAATGCTTCCGGCCTTGGAAATATCTCCGTATGCTTTGGGAGCATATTCGGGAGGGATTTTCACAGCAATATTTATTTCTTCAAAGCGTATGGGTATAAGCGGGCGAATAGCTTTCATTGTAATATTTACCAGCTGATCCACGCTTTTTAAGGGGTCTATATGCACCTTTGCTTCTTCCATCGCCCTTTCAATCCTTGCGGGAGGATGCGGTGCTCTTGTCTGGGGATTTATTGCATTTCTGGAAATGGTATAGATAACTTTTCTCCTTTTTTCCTCAAGCATGCGTTTTCTTTGCTCAGCTGTAAGCTGAAGCTCGCCGTTTTTAAGAATCACGGCAGCAATCTCAAGGGGGTCCGCCGTCTCAAAAGAATTAATAATATCAGATTCCGCTGCCCGGTCCCCTCGGTTCGCGTCTTCGAAGATAGTTTCAACTGCCAGAACGTCTTCCAGGTTTACTTCTTCTCCTCGCTTGTAGGCCAGAGCCCCTTCGGGCTCGACCAGGACTTCGAAATGTTTGCTGCCTCTTTTTAACCGTGCAGTCACTGCCTCGTCCAGGGACACCATCTTCAGATACCTTCTCCAAAATTTAAGTTTGAGAATCAGAGAATTCTCTGATTACCCATTCTCTAAATATGATATAGGTTTTACTCTTTGTGTTCAGTTCCTTGATGTTTCTCAAGGATCTGGTTAACATAACTATCAACTTCTTCAGGAACTAATTTTCTGAACTTCTTATCCTTAACGGACACAATACCCACTTCAAGAGTACCGGCATCGAATTTGCCTTCAGCAGCTTTATAGAGCGCATCCATCCCGAGGAGAATAGCCGCATCAATGTTCATATCTTCCCTGTAGTCCGCCTCAAAGACCTCAACAACCGCATTTCTGCCTGCTCCTATAGCTGTTGCCTTGTATTCCAGAAGAGCGCCGCTCGGGTCTGTCTCAAATAGCCTTGGCGCATTGTCTTCTACGCCTGCAATCAGGAGTGCAGTCCCGTAGGGACGAACTCCCCCATACTGGGTGTAGGTCTGCTTGTGGTCGCAGATTTTTTTGGAGATAACCTCAACACCTATGGGTTCGTCATAAGAAACCCTGTTGACCTGCGCTTCTACACGGGCCCTATCAATAAGAGAACGAGCGTCTGCTACAAGTCCTGAGGTTGCAGCTCCTATATGGTCATCAATCTGGAAAATTTTTTCAATAGATTCAGCTTCCACAAGCCTGCTCGTTATTCTCTTGTCAACCAGCAGCACTACCCCATCAGCTGCCTTGATTCCCACGGCTGTTGTTCCCCTTTTGACCGCTTCGCGGGCATATTCTACCTGAAAAAGTCTTCCGTCGGGGCTAAAAACCGTAATTGCCCTGTCATAGCCCATCTGTGGTGCCATCTGCATATTCCGTATCTCCCTTAAATTATATTCTATATTGTTTGCAATCTTCCCGGTCAGAGACCGGTCTTTTTTCCTTTAAGATCTCTATCCGCACGATCGTCAGCTAAATCACCGCCTTCCCCAAAAAGGCTTTGGTCAGTGATCGTAAACTGTACGGATATCCCGAAAATTCAGGAACTGGAAGTCCTCGACCTGGCATTCAGGTAAGGAAACCGATTTTTGATTTCCTATAACGTATTTCTTCCTTATTAGAGTTTTTAACCTTTCATTCGGAACTTTCAATCCTGAAAGATTTTTTCGGACGAAACCAGCGGAAAATACCCCGTTAAAGGGAATTCAAAGGCACTTCTACCCTGCAAAGTACATTTTCCAAGCATAATCTGGATTCGTGCACTTGAGGGACCTTTTTAATGGTTTTTTAAGGTCCTTTTCAATGTTAACTAAGTCCGTTAATAAAGTGTATTTACTCAGTTATAATGCTTGTGAAAGCCAGGGTTTTCCGGTACTTTAAGCCGGATTTCGGTACCTCTGCGGAAATATTTTAGCTTCTACAGTTTCACTGCATGCGGATTTCAGGCTGCCTTTCGATAAGGCCCGCAGTCATCCGAACTTAATTCTCAGAAGTTTCGGGACAACTATCTTTATGTCAATCAGTCCTGCCAACCAATATTATACTTCGTTGCACTAATACTCATTCATCATAATATATATTAGACAGCGTCCTGACAGTTTATTAATAGCTTCCTGGCAGCTCCGGAGCTGAAGATATTTAATCCTGTCAAAAAGCCAGTAACGCCCGAAAAAAGGCTGAATTTAGCCTTACTGAGTCTTATATTGTCTGAATTCTTCAGAAGTTCCGGGTTTTACCTTGTTTTCGGGCTCAAATGCCGTACGATTCTGGATAAATTTTTCAGTGGCTCTTTTAACCGTGCCTGAAGTTCCAAGTATGTACAGAGTCGCCCTTCTTCCATTAACCCGGGTTAGAGCTGCCAGGGATGCCCTTGTTTCTTTTACCTTCTTATGGGAACACTGGATAATGCCCTTCCGGTCTTCAAACCCGAGCACCTTAATGTCACATTCGCTGGCAGTGACGTCCCCAAGTAGCGAGGACGCAGAGGACATGACCTCCCTGACCAGGTCACTCCTGCTTACGGGCTCCTCGGAAATCAGCTCAAAGGCCAGATCGCGTTTTTTCGCACGAAGGGAAGGAAGCAGGCGCTTCAAAAGTAATCTCCCTCCTCAAGCACTTCGACTCCTTCTCTTATATATCCGGGGCCGGGGCTGTTCCTTGAAAGGATTTTTTCGGGCGCTGTACTTATAGCTTCAAGTGCCTCATCTTCTTCAAGCCCGCAGACTTCAGCCAGAGCGAGTGTTTCCATTGGAGAACGAAGGTCAAAACAGGACATCGCATCGCTCGAAAGGACAAGGGAAACGTCGTATTTCCTGGCAAGGTCAAGGTTTGCCCTGAGATCCGACAACATGCGGATGCGCCTTGAACCTCTCGAATGAAGGAAAGGCCTCAGTGTCAGACCAATTGCAACGTCGTTTTCAGCTGCTGCTTTTGCAAGCACCTGGTTTAACCCGCTACTCTTATCAAAAGCCGGATGGTTTAGTATGTCTACCCGGGGGTTCTCCAATGCAGCCCTGTTGACAGCTTCGGAACCTCCGTGCACTATCAGAACATCTACTGACTTCCGGTATTTTCCGATCAGCCCGTGAAGTTTCGAAGGATTCTCCTCTACAAGCTCGATTCCCCTGAAAATTTCGAACCCCTCAGGAGAGGTTATTAAAGGCCGCGATTGAGGAAGCTTATCAGAGTGGTTTGCAAGCGCAATCCCACTGTATCTGAAGTGCCGGGCAAGGGCAGCCAGTTGCTCAACAGTATTATCCCCATCAGGAATTGCATGAACGCAAAAATCGTAGAATTTCGGTTTACCCAAACAACTCCTCCACTATAGCTCCGGCTTTTTCCCAGTTCTTCGGATAGGTCTCGATCTTTACTTTTGCAGTGATCGCATCCGAGGAATCGGTAAATTTCACCTGCTGCAGATATGCAGCCTGTTTGTCAAAGCGAAGATGGAAGACTTGATTATCGTCCAGCCTCTCAGGCATTTCGTCTCTGAGCCGTGCTACATCTTCTCCCGAAAATTTTTCATGGACAAAGCGGGCAAAACCCAGGCAGTCTGCCTTTCGTTTAAGCTGCACGCTCAGGATGGTGATGGGATTTCCATGGTGCCCTTCAGCCTCAAGCTCTTCAATCAGTTTACTCTCTTCCCGGACGCCGGCACCGGATAAAAAAAAGTCCAGAGTCATCTTGACTCTGGATACGTCTTCGGTTGCATGGGCGAGCACACGCAGCGTTATGTGATGAATCACTTGCCTCGACTCTGATGTGCACGGATGCTCGGCCTGGTTTTCTCAGTACCTTTTCCGCGTGTAGTCATGCCCCTACCCTTGCGACCAATGCTGGTTTTACCCCTTGAGGCTCTGCCTTTGATGGACGGGTCACAAATCCAGTTCAGATTCTTGTCGCTCTTTATTACAGGGTGATGCGGGTCTACAAGGATGACTTCAAACCATTTGTGCTTTCCATCTTCCCCTACCCAGTATGAGTTCAGAACTTCAAGGTTCGGGTATTTGCGGTCTGCACGGGCTTCGGCGATCCTCTGGATGCTTATTCCACCTGTGATCTTGTTCGTCCCCATTTTCTGGGTTCTTCTTCCACGTTTGGGCCTCGATTTACCAAGCCCTCCACGACGCACATTTACTCTGACAATGACAATTCCCTGCTTGGCTTTGTATCCAAGGGAGCGTGCCCTGTCAATCCTGGTCGGTCTTTCTATTCTGGTCACAGACCCCTGCTTTCTCCAGACCTGCATGCGCTCCCAACGGAGCTCGTTCACGTAAGTCTCATCAGGGTTTTTCCATGCATCGCGTATGTATCCGTAAAAAGATTTTGCCAATTATAACACCAAGTTTCACTTATGTTTCACGGTTCAGCCCTGCCTGCAGGACCACATTCCAACGGGACCTAATCCCGAAAATGAAACATGCGATAAACTGAATCATTTGATTTAAAGCTTTGCCCATGCACAGGCTGATTAAAAGTTAAGGATCTGCACAAAGAGAAAAGATAGAAAATATTAG
>NZ_JAVKPK010000044.1:0-31611 GCF_031461075.1 Methanosarcina baikalica
CTTCTTTTCTTCTTACTTTTCTTCGTTCATTTTCTTTGCATTTTCATACCGAGTTTTATCTTCTTATGTGTCAAAATTTACCTGTGGAACCTTTCCTCTTCCAGAAGTTTAAGGACACGATCTCTTAAACGGTTAACTTCGGGACTTGTCCGGCAGCGTGGACGGGGCAGCTCAACTTTTACAATCTCCTTTACCCTTCCTGGTCTTGAGGTCATCATCACTATCCTGTCTGAGAGAAAAACCGCCTCATCCACACTGTGAGTCACGAAAAGGAAGGTCACATGTTTTTGTTCCCATATCTTCAGAAGTTCATCCTGGAGGATATTTCGAGTCTGAGCATCCAGAGCCCCAAAGGGCTCGTCCATGAGGAGAACTTCGGGCTCATTGGAAAGGGCTCTTGCAATGGCTGCTCGCTGCTGCATGCCCCCGGACAGTTCATACGGATAGCTATTTTTGAACTGCTCCAGGCCCACAAGATCGATATACTTATCCACATGCTTCCGGGCTTCAGCCTTACTAATTCCCTGCATTTCAAGCCCAAAAGTAATGTTATCGATAACCGTTCTCCAGGGAAATAGAGAATATTGCTGGAAGACCATGCCTCTTTTGGGATCCGGACCCGTTATAGGGACTCCGTTGAGTGTAATTTCTCCTGAAGTCTGGGTTTCAAGCCCTGCAGTGATACGGAGCAGAGTGGTCTTACCACAGCCAGAGGGTCCCAGAAGGCAGATAAACTCTCCATCTTCAACATCAAAGCTCACATCATGTAAAGCTTCTGTGCCGGAATTCTCTTCTTTTTTAGTGAAGGTGCGTGAAACATTTTTTACGCTTACTCTGCCCATCTTATACCACAGTTCCTGATGTCCATCTCAGTAATTTTGCGTCTACATAATGCCTGAAAAAGCGGTCAATTAAAAGGCCCACAAATCCTAGCAGAAGCATGTAAACGAGTACAAAATCCATCTTGTGCAGAGAATAATAGTGCCAGAGGCTGTACCCAAGTCCCTCAGTGCTAACCCCTAACATTTCTGCGGCAACAATGCACATCCAGCCTACTCCCATGGCAATCCTGATTCCTGCAACAATTGAAGGCATAGCTGAGGGGATTGCAATAAAACGTATAAGATCTATATTTCGGGTACAGCCTAGAACCTTTGCCGCTTCAACATAAATTTTTGGTACGTTTTTAATACCTGTGTAGGTATTGATAATAATAGGAAAAACCATTCCTACAAACACAATGAAACCCCCAGCCTGGTGAGTAAGCCCAAACCATACCAGTGCAAAGGGAATCCAGGCAAGAGGAGGAATCGGGCGCAATATCTCTATCATAGGGTCGATTGCCCTGTCTATTTGTTTGAACCATCCCATATTAATTCCAAGGGGAATTCCAATTGCAAGCGCTGCAATAATGCCAATTGAAAAGTGAAGTAGACTTATCAATATATCCGTGAAAACTAGCCCGCTTTTGACAATAGCAAAGAAAGCGATTATTACATGATAAAAACTCGGTAGAGTAAATTTGTCCTGTATAATCACATCCGCTGTAAACTGCCATATAATGATTGCAGCTATGAGAGATAATGCTCCAATACCATTTTCTTCTATTGTTTTTATGAAACTATTTTTCATGGCTAATCAAAAGAATTCTTACTTTTTTATCTTTCCGGCAGATTTCATTTTTCAGAAAAAAATAAGGGTTCAAATTGCCCTTAATTAAAGAAGGCAAAGACAATTGAACATCTTACTTAAGTTTTGATTTTATATTTTCTCCTGTTTTATTTCTCACTGACAGCTTTCTTATAGAAACTTGTATCAAAGATGTCTTCTTGTGTCAGCGGTTTCGGGATGTACCCAAGATCAGATTGAGCTTTTGAGTACTCAACAGTTGAATTTTCGATAAGTTCCGGGTCTGTAATCCAGGCTCCGTCCCATTCCTTTAGAGAAGCCTTTGTGGTTTCAACATCGACTTTGGTCTTATTTGAAAAAATCTCAGCGGCTTCGTCCACGTTTGCCCCGTTGTATTCGGTTGCCTTAATATGGGTCTTTACAATCTGTTCTACAATATCAGGATGTTCTCTGATAAGTTTTCCGCTCACCACGAGCACACAGCAGGCATGGTTTGGTTGCATCTGTCCAGATTGTACGATGGTACGCCCATTACCTTGCTCTTCGACAATTGTAGGGGAAGGATGTGGCAGGAATACAGCTGCGACCTGTTTGGCTGTGATAGCGCTTATGGCATCTCCGCCAGACATCCCGACGATTGTAACATCTTTTTCAGGATCTAGCCCGTTTTCCTTGAGCCACCCCCTGAGAATGGTATCCTGAATCGTTCCTACTGGGAAGGTAGCTATTTTTAGTCCTTTTAAGTCCTTGGGGCTTTCATACTTGTATTCAGGCCTGAGGACAAGACTTGAGCCATTTATCTGTACAGGCTCAACAATCTTTGCGTCAAGTCCCTGGCTAATCGCTGTAAGCACAGGGGCTGCCCCAACATAGGCTACATCCAGGCTTCCAGCCATCATAGCCTGCATTTCAGGATCTCCTGTCGGGAACGAATTCTCTTTGATCTCTTTAATTCCATATGGTGCAAGGTCTGCTTGCCACCATCCTTTTTCAGCCGCAGTCATATATGCGATCTGATGGGTGCTTGGCTGATAGCCAAATGTCAGTTCGGTAATTGCAGGGGCTTCTTTAACTCCGTTTTCATTACTGGATACGTTCCCATTATTGGACGCGCAGCCGGATGCGAAGGCAAATGCGACGAGTAATAAAGTAAGTGTAATTACGCCTAATTTTTTCAAAGCTTCACCTCAATAATTTCTATAAATGATAACTTTCATTAGCTAAATAATATCTTCTGAAATCGGACTTCCCTAAGGAAAAGCCACAGGTTTTTTCATTTTTCTGTGTTAGCTTGTCGCAAACTCTTTTCAAAAGTCATGTAATCCTTCAAAAAGAATGTTCAGTGAAAATAAACAGCATATACTTTGATATGTTAATATTTTTTGAAATTTACTATATATATTTTCTCAAACGTTCCTTAATTATATCCCAAATGTATTAATATATCTGGATATATTTCTCATTCAGGACTAAAACTCCTGTGAAATGTAGATTATTTAGAAAATTGAAAGTTTTTTACAGGATTTTAGAGGTTGAATCTTATGAATGTTGCAGACAAGGTTATCAAATCCGCGTTTGAATCCGATGAAGTTTTTCAAAAAACACTTTCCGTTGTAATTAAGGAGGATCTTAATCTCACTGCCGTGGATTTTGCCAAAAAAGCAAATATCCCTCCGAGTACTCTCTACAAGATTCTATCAGGAAACCGGGACCCTAACATCAAAACCCTCCGTCAGATCGTGAAAACGATCCGTGATATCAAAGAGTCGGATAGTGGAGATTTTATCGCTGTAATTGCAGCTCGCTCGGTACTTGACAATATTGTAGAAACAAAGAAAAAGATTGCTGGCAGGCTAGTCACAATAAGGGAATATTCGGCAACCTCGATGGAAGAAGCCATAATAGCAGCTGTTAACGCCGAAAGGGATGGAGCAAAAGCCCTGGTCTGTGCTCCCATAGTAAGTCCTACAGTAGAAAAAATCCTGAATATTCCCGTCACGACCATTATCCCGAAGAACAGCCTTATAGATGCCATCGAACTTGCACTCAAAAAGATGGAGTAAAACTAGAATCGAACCTTAGAAACAACTACTGTATAGCCTGTAATGAACCTTAGAAACAACTACTGCATGGCCTGTAATAATACATCCCAGATAATATCGAATAAGACTCTGAAAAAAAGCTAAATTTAAACTAAATTTAATCATATTTGAGTTAAATTTAAGTCACAGCTGAATCAAATTTAATTTTTTTAAAAATTACTTGTTTTTAAAAATTAAAAGAACCCGCGTTTCGAATTAACGCGGGAATTTTAAGTTTTGTTTTGTTTTGTTTTATTTTATTTTATTTTATTTTGTTTTATTTTATTTTATTTTATTTTATTTTATTTTATTTTATTTTATTTTATTTTATTTTATTTTATTTTATTTTATTTTGTTTTATTTTATTTTATTTTATTTTATTTTATTTTATTTTATTTTATTTTATTTTTGTCTTTAAGTTTTTTGTTTTCCTGTCTCTTTATTTTCTTATGTTTACCGACTTAATAAGCTCCTCTACCTTTTTCTGAAGTGTTGCCATATCCCCACCGCCTTTAGTAAAGAAGTAAGCAGCTCCACCGATTATTAACAGCACGATGGCTCCAAGGGCATAGAGCAGCACAGAAGACTTTTCTTTTACTATGTAGGTTGCGGTCTCTCCTTCTACTTCTACTGTATAGTTTCCTGGCGCTTCTTCTACATGTTCAAAGGTTACAGTGGTATTTGTATCCACATCCAGGGAAACTTCTTGGGAGTCAGTTACGTTTCCGTTCACAGATAATTTTATACTCTTATTTCCGGCAGCATTGCCTGTATTTCCGACATCAACCGAGATTTTCGTATCCTTTCCCGCACTTACTTCTAAAGGATCAATTACCAGGTTTGAGAATTTGAAGATGGCTTCAAAGTCTTTTACTTTTACATTTATATCCTGGCCAAGGAATCCTTCCTTTGTTACACTCACTTTAAGGGTACCGTTTTTCTCTGTTGTATAGGCAATTTTTCCGTCGGATCCTGTTTTGTTAAGAGCATTTCCATTAATCGAAACGTTTGCGCCCTCAATTGGATCGCCACCTATTGCCTTGACAGCCTCAATATTAATAGTGTCGCCGATGTAAACCGTTTCAGGCGAAATATTGATTGTCATTTTCTCTTTAGGAGGAATGACATTGATGTTTTTGTTTGCAGTCGTATATCCGTCCTTTTCTGCGGTCAACTTCAGGGCTCCGGCACTTTCTGCCGTGTATTCAACATTCCCATTCGCGTTGGTTTTACCTGCGCTACTTTCGTTAACCTTTACAGCGGCACCTTCTACCGGATTTTCGCCTGCAGTCACTCCTATATCAAAAGTATCGCCCACAACAATTTCATCAGGTACACTTATTTTCAGTTCCTGGCTAGAATTACTTCCGCCTGCAACCTCAACAAAGGGGTAGAACCTGAGGGTACTGTCATCAGCGGTTTTGAAACTGACATTGCCCATAATCTCGACGGTTTCGTCTTCGCCAAGTCCGATGTCGTCATCATTTTTCATTGTGATGCCGCTCTCAGAAACACTGCTGACTTCCATCTCGCCGAAGGGATCTCCATTATTGATTTCAGTGTAATCGTCCGAGATCTGGAAGATACCCTGTACGAAGACAGCAGAAGTCTCACTTCCTGCAAAAACCGTGCCGAAATGGACTATAATGAGGGGTATATCCGTAGCTTTGCCTATGTCGGTTTTGTAAACGTAGTCCTCACCGGAGGTGACAAAAGCTTCGTCTACTACATCTCCATCTTTTTCGAGCTGAACCCAGACACTTTTTCCATTAATATCGACTTCCTTGGTATTCAGAGAATAACCATCTTCAAGGGTAAGGGCAGAGCCTGAATTCATGGACTCTTTGTCATCGGTATCCGTAAGGACTTTGCACAGGATGTTGTTCGAAAGAAGGCTCACATCATCAACAGTCCCGTCAACGGCTCCATCCGGATACCCAGCAAAGTACTTGTCTGCCATGAACCCAACAACCGTGAAATTGCCCCAATCGCCGTGTTCAAATTCAACAGCTTGGGGTGTGGACTTGTATACCAGGTCGCCTGAGGGTATATCTCTATTTTCAAACTTTTCGACGGTTAGATTTTCGGTCCCTATTCCTTCATCTATATTGTAATAGAAACCTTCAAAGTTGAATGGTGTCCAGCTTGGAAGTGCATCATTAACATCTTCGTCATATACGGTCCCACGCAATTCGTAAGTACCGGATTCCGAGGTGTCAAGGATCGGGGCAAAGCGCAGGTCGCTGTTATCGGCTACTTGGAGCTTTATCTTGCCCATGAGGTCGATAGTCTCTCCTTCATCAAGTCCGATATTGTCCTCATTCTCCATCTTTATTTCACTGCTGCTCAGGGATGTTACTTCCATTTCCCCAAAGGGATCTCCATTTTCAAGTTCTACATAATTGTCCGAGATCTGGAAGAGCCCTTCAACAAATGCAGCAGAAGTTTCACTTCCTGCAAAAACCGTGCCGAAATGTGCAATGATTATGGGTACGTCTTCTGATTCGCCAAGTTTGGTTTTATAGACATAGTCGTCTCCAGAGGAAACAAAGGCGTCATCGACAACGTCTCCATTCTTTTCGAGCTGGACCCAAACACTTTTTCCATTAACATCGACTTCTAAGATGTTCAGAGAATAACCCTCTTCAAGGGCGATAGAGTCTCCAGTATAAGCAGATTTTTTATCGTTGTTGTCAATGAGAATCTTGGAGAGAATACCATCGGAAATCGGGCTTACATCGTCCGCTATAACCGTGGAATTTTCTTCACTGTATCCTGCAAAGTACTTGTCTGCCATGAATCCGATTACCTGATACGAACCCCATTTACTGTATTCAAAATCAGTTTCAGTAGGTCTTGTGACATATTCAATGTTTCCTGAATCTATACTTCTGCCTATATCCGTAATGGTCATCTCTTCTGAGGACACTCCGGTATCAAGGTCATAGTAGAAGCCTGAGTAACTCTGGGCATCCCATGTGTAGGTTGTAGGCATTCCCTCTTCCCAGATCCTGTTCCCGCTTGAATCGTCTGTGGATCCTACGCTCACAGTCCATTTTTTTGTCGATGAATCAGAAACACCGTTGGGGTCGCTGATAACTGCCTCGAGGGTATAATTGCCTTTACTATCTCCTTTAAACTCGTATGAAGAAGATGTTACATTTCCCTCGATTTTCTGTGAGTCGCCCTCAACAAGCCAATTAACACTAATGTCCTGGTCGTTTGTGCTGGAGTTGACATTGAAAATCTTGGATTTCCCCTGAGACACTTCAACTGTCCCTTCGGCAGGATCCAGATTAATTGGTAATGCAGTTGCCGATACTGTCCAGTCCCATTGATAACTGGCAGTTTCCGTACCATTCTGGGCTACAACAGTGATATTATATTTGGCTGCTGAAGACGAAGCCTTTTGATACGTATCTGACGTTACTTCACTGGCCGAATCAACTAGTTGTCCGTCCATGTACCAGGTAAAGTCTGCTGCCTTGTTTGTCTCAATACTGAATTGTTGGGTTTCATCTATTCCTGTAGTTTTATCTTTCTCAGGAGTTGTTTTTGTAATTGACAGTGTACCTTCAGTGCCGATTACATTCCAGGCTGCTATTTGCCCGACTCCTTCTATTCTAGCAGTCACCTGGTACGAACCCGACTTGAAGACATGAGTGAGAGTTGCAACATCTTCGCTATCAGTTTGTACTGTTTTGTCCACACCATCTTCAGTCCATATGACAGTCGCGTTTTCGTTTAAAGGAATGGTAAATGCTTGAGTTGCACCTATTGTCCCTGTAACAGTCGAATTCTGTGAGGGTGTAGGGTCTGATACTGTACTGGGGGCTGCAATTGCAGCTCCGCAAAATAACCCTAGCACCAGAATTGCTGTAAATATCTGTAAACTAGCTTTTTTCATAATCGATCCTTCTTAACCTTGTGCATAAATTATGTTATTATAAGTTAGTCAGTTTAGCCTGGAATCTGCTCTATTTTGTGATCTTTGTGAGCTTTATCAATCGAGCTTGTTTCAAAAATATATAAACACTTCTTAATTTTTTGTTTTTCTCATTCCAGGTTTTTGCTTTATGGGGGTTGAGTTAGTTTTTAATCAGGAAGATTTATCAACGGGTTCGGCTTTTAGTTGCTGGTATCCTCGCTGTTCTATAGTTGTAAGCTTATATCCGGGGGATTCGAGCACAATGCCCGTTTCATACTTCGTGCATTCTCCTATAACAGTTAAGTTACATATATTTTGTACTTTTTTCAGCTTTTGTGGGTCAATTGTAATAAGAAGTTCGAAGTCTCCACCTGTGTAAAGGGCAAGTTCCGTCAGTTTTTCTGAACTTGAAACAAATTCCCTGACTTCCCTGAGAATGGGAAGGGTATTTTCCCGGATCCTGAAACCCACATGGCTCTGTCTGGCAAGGTCGTAAAGGGACATTGCAAGGCCGTCGCTCGTATCCATCATGGATGTGGCTGCTCCGGATTCGGCCAGTTTGCGGGCTTCTTTCGTGCGCGGGATGGGTTCAAAAAGAGTCTTCAAGATAGTTTCACTTACAGGCTTTTTCGACTGGAGTGCCTCCAGAGCTACTCCGGCAGATCCTGTATATCCTGTAACACAGACAAGGTCACCTGGCCTTGCTCCGCGCCGAAGAAGGATCTGGCTTTTTTTTACCCTGCCAAGTGCCGTCCCTGTAATTGTCAATTCTACGTGGGTGTCAAGGTCGCCTCCGATAACTGCAGTTCCGCAGAATTCGGCACATGCCTGCATACCTTTTGCAAGTTCTTCGACAAAAGCAACTCCGGTATCTGCAGGCATGCCAATTGCCATAACAACCCCTGTGGGTTCTGCACCCATGGCTGCGATATCACTGAGGTTTACGGCTGCAGACATCCACCCCATTTGCCAGGGAGTCATTTCTTCCGGGAAATCTGTGGTTCTATGCAACATGTCTGTAGTAACAACCAGGCAGTCTTCGCCTTTCAGGTCAAGGACGGCACAGTCATCTGAACCTGCACCTATAAGGACTCCTTCCTGTCCTTTCTCCTTGCCATCGGGGGCTTTGAAAATCTCAGACAAGCGGGAGATGAGAGCTCGCTCTCCGACTGAAGATACTTTTATGTCTTTCATGATCTTTTCTGAAAACGATAATTTTTGGTTTCCTTTTTATAGATATGTGCCCTCTGCAGGCCAAAACGGACTGAATTCCTCTCCTTTACCTAATTTATGTAATGCTGGAAGTTACACAAAAATTTAGTAGTATCAACAGAGAAAGTTTCAGTATTCAATGGGGGCATTATTCCAAAAGTTCTAACACTTGTCCACGGGCATTGAATGAATAAATCCTTTCAGGGGTTTCACATGTGCCCTTTATCTTTTGAGATGCATAAGACTTTTGTAAACTTCAAATTCATTTGAACCTAAAATGTGATTTTCTATAAAAGGCTGAAGAGGAAAATATTCAAAAGCTGGAAATATAGATTAAAGCATTTTTGAAGAGAAACAAAAGAAAATTAAAAAGAAAAGTGCAGGATAAGTATCAATAAAGTATCAGGAATCATGTGATGTCATATGAGTTGATATCATATGAGTCAAATAATTTCTTCCCCGACCTCTTCTGTCCTTATTCTCACTTCTTTCATAAATTTTTTTGCTGCTTTTCCCAGTTCATATAATTCTTCCCTTTCTAAAACCCTTATTTTCCTGAGCTTTTCCTTAAGGCTGTATTCTGGAATTCCCTGCTGCAAGACATAGGTAACTTCCCTGTTTTTCACATGTTCCGAAATCCAGGAAGCTATGCTGGAAATTTCCTCTCCAGTTCCGATAAAATCCCTGATAAGTGTTGTCCGGAGCTCCAGTTCCAGCCCGCAGGAATCAGCGATCTCGATCGTTTTTATGACAGATGCAGTGATTTCTTCAGGAGTTTTTTTGACAGCTTCGTATTCTCCGCAGCCCACAACTTTTCCGTAAAGTCCGGGATTATCCGGGGGAGCTTTTACATCAATAAAAAACTTATCAACCAGTTTTCTCTCAACCAGTTCACGTGCCATTTCAGGATAGCAGCCGTTTGTGTGAATTCCAATTGCAAGCCCTATTTCTTTTACAAACTCCGCAAGAGGCACGACTGCCGCCTGCATTAGAGGTTCTCCTCCGGAAAAAACAACCGCACTCACAAAGGGCTTCGATTTTTTAATTTGCTCTTTTACAAAATTGAGTTCCACAATATTACAGGGCTCCTCCAGGTAAGGATGGTTCTGGCAGTAGGGGCAACGAAGAGGGCATCCTTGAAGAAAGATCGTGACTGCAGCCTTTCCTCTCCAGTCCAGGGTTGAGATTGGGACAGTGCCTGCATAGTTTACTTTCATAGCTTACCTTTTCTCATAATCCTATGTATAAAAAAGGATTAAAGGAACTCTTACTTGAGTTCTCTTGTTTTGTATCGTTTTCTGTCCAGGAGTTCCTGGCGCTTGCCTTTGTTCCAGCCTTCTACTGACTGGAGATATCCTGTGATCCTTGAAAGGTGCTGCACGTTCTCAGACCTGCACTTCGGGCATCTGTCCTGCAGGCCATCGGCCACATATCCCTCGTCAATGCACACAGTCATGTCCCTGGTAAAAGCAAAGTAACCTGTCTGGGTATTCTTTGCTATATGCATGGCAAGCTCCTGCAGGCCATCAGGATCCGGCTTTCCCTCTCCAAGCCAGATATGCATGATATTTCCGCCATCCACAATCGGGAAGAAAGTGTGCTCATACTTTATTCTGTCAGGCAGCGATATGTCTGCACCAGGTGATACGTGTGTTCCATTCGTATAATAAATGGGCAGGTCGTGAGTTTCATTGAACTTTTGCTTTGCGGCCTTCAAATCACCCTTAATTATGAGTTCTGCTTTATCGGCATATTCCCTATGCAGAAGGTCCGAGACTGCAAAACGCTGGGCGGTCGTTTCCGCAGGCGTTCTTGCAAGAGCAATTTCCATACCAGTTTCCTGTGAAAGCTTTTGAGCGTGCATTTTCATTTCAAACATAGCCCTGATCGCAAGCTTATATGCAGCAGGAGACTCGTGGATCTGATAACCTGTGTGGTATTGGACCATCTCATTAATCCCTACTATTCCGATAGTGTAAACAAGGCTGTCGAAATCCACAGCCATTACTCCTTTTTCCCCGGTGTTAGGGTCCTTTGGACACTGGGCTGCAAAGGGAATTCTGTTTTTCTTGATCAGGCTGTTCATCCATTTTCGTTTGATCTTGAAAACTTCTACACTCCTATTCATAAGGAGCTTGAACTCATTGAAAAGCTTTTCATCGTCATATTCAGCCCTGTATGCAGCCCTGGGGCAGTTTAAAGACATGACCATCCATGAGCCCATTGAAAAGTGTTTCCCATTCCTGAAATGGAGCTTGTCGTCGAATTCTTTATCATCTGTAGGGTTTGAAGAAAACTGGTAGGCACAGCACTGGTAACATGAAATCCCCTCTCCTGCACCTCTGTACTCTGGAAGCTGGTTATCAAAATATGGAGTCCCGAATTTGGCAGCCAGTTCGAAGGTTATCCTGTACAGCTCTTTGTAAGTTGGAAGGTCAGGGTGAGTACTGTTGAATTCTTCATCTTCTTCAATGAAGTCAGGTTCAATGGAAATTTCGGGCTTAGGGAAACTGAAAGGCTTGCCCCAGGCATCTCCTTCAAGCATAACGTCCATCATAGCTTTAAACCCAAGCCGAACTTCTTTTTCGAACTCTCCGTAGGTTCTGAGGGGAGCCTGTTTGCCATCCCAGACCTTCCCTATAGCTACAATTGGAATATTTTTCCAGAGCTTCGGGACACCCGGGGAAAGCTGTACGGATGAAAAGACAGTCTGTCCGCCTCTTGCGCACATCATCTGCATCATTTCATAGACAAACATCTGCATAAGCTGCCTGATCTCGGTTTCTGACTTGCCTTCCAGATAGGGAGCCATAAAGGTCAAAAAATTGTAAAAACCCTGCCCACCTGCGAAATTTGTCTGAGCCGAGCCCATAGCCTTTACCGCGTGAAGGAAAGCTACCTCGGCATTTTTTGCAGGTTTTGCCACACTGGATTGAGTTCCTACCCCATCAGGCATGAGTCCGTAATAAAAGAAATAACGCAGATCCCAATCCTGGCAAAAAGGCCTTGTGCCCATATATTCGAGGTCATGGATGTGGAAGTCCCCGTTAAGGTGCAGGTCGGCAAGCTCTTTTGGCATCAGAAGGAGATTTTGCTCCTTGGACATTTTGTCGGCTTTTCTTTTATGTGAGGTTTCGGCATTGTTCAGCTGGTTTGCATTATCATTTGCCTCAAAGCCGTATCCGGTATCTATTTCGTAGGCGTCGTAGACAGAAGCCCCGACCCTGGTCATGATATTTCTCCATTCTACATGTCCCCTGTCAAGAAGGATATTGTTTACTATTTCCCGGATAAGAGGACCTGAGAGAAACTTGATATTCATCTTTTTAATTATTTTTTCCGCTTCTTTTGCAATATCAACGGCTTCTTCTTTCGTGATTGCAGGGCTGCTATAGAAGATTTCGCTTAATTTCGTTTCTTTCAGGAGCTGGTTTACAATTATGTTCCTATCCCAGTTAAGAATGAAACCATCTGTTGTCCTTACTTTGGGGAGGGGGGAGACGGACAGCCCGTCAAGTGTTTTTTGCACTGGCTGGTTGTCAGATAACTGGTCATCGGGTAAGAGAATCTCGCCTGTCATTTTCTCATCTTCACTAACTGTTTTAAGGATGGAATCTGCAAATGTATTTAAGTTATTTTTAATTTTCAGACCGCTTTCATCATAAGATCCCCTGGATTTTTTCAGGGTTCACTTCTTCCCCACGGAAGAGTTCCTCGTGAGTCAGGAAAGTATCATTGATCTGTAAAACAGGTGCAGTCACTGTGAAAACTCCGTTGAAACGCAGTTCGGTGAGAGCTTCAGGAGTAGCCATGTCTGCTACTTCGAAAGCCACTGAGTTTGCTTCCAGGAAATTTTTTAATTTATTGCATTTCGGACAGCGCTCCGTTGTATAGACGATTATTTTTTCCATGCTTTACGCACCTCTGCTTTTTACTCTAATTTTTAATCTGATTTTTAGTTACCGTTTCTTTATTGAATGCTTTCGTTTCTTTACTACATGTTGCGTTTATTTGCAGTGTATGGAGGATTGAGCGCGCCAGTGCAGAGCGCATCACAGCAACAAAACAAAATTCCACCTGAGTACTACTCCCTCGCCAAACTTTTTAGTTACATAATAATTCTCATAAATCAGTTAGCAATATCGGAATAGAACGGGAATTACCTTTGATTCCAGGTAAATATTCTAAATGCCCTATCACTTAATAACGGTTTTTCAACTCAGGTCTGGATACAATAACATTCTTATTTTGTATACAAAGATTCTCTCTTTGTTATCAGATCTGGTAACAGATGTAAGGAATCCTGTTTTTGAAAAACGGCCTGCTTTAAGAGAACATTTTCAAGTACAGAAGGCTTTTCCTGGTATCTACAGCCACTTTACAGAATACAGGTATGGCTACCATATATAAGGCATTATTCCTTGAAAACTTTACAACATATTAATAAAGGATGTTTCCAGTTTCACTATACTATTGTGAAATCCTTCTTTCTTCTTCTCAGGCCAGGGAACTCAAACCTGAGCATTTCTTCCATGTTCACTCTACCTTTTTTATCCCCTTTAAAAAATCTTTAATCTTTCAGGAAAGGCTGAAAATTACAAAAAAGCGTTATATCATTGGTCAGTTATACTTCTATCAAGTGCAAAAAGAGGTGTCATTTCATAGATAAATTATTGTCTTGCGGCTGCAAGCCCCTTGACGAACTTCTAGGAGGAGGTTTCGAGATAGGGATTGTAACTCAAATCTTCGGACCTGCAGGAACCGGGAAAACAAATATTTGCATCCAGCTTGCAGTGGAATGCGTAAAGCAAGGGAAGAGGGTTATTTTCATAGATACTGAAGGGCTTTCTCCTGCCCGTTTCAAACAGATTGCAGGGGAAAATGCAAAGGAAATAGCCAGAAGCATCATTATTTACGAACCCCTGAGTTTTGAAGAGCAGTATGCAGCCGTGAGAGAGGTGGAGAAAATAGCCGGTGAGAATATTGGTCTCGTGATCCTGGATTCTGCAACCTCATACTACAGGTTTGAACTTGAAGATGAGGAATCCGGCATGAAAAGCCGCAGAGAACTTGCCAGCCAGATAGGGTTTTTGCATGCCCTGGCCCGCAAATACGGCTTTGCTGCAGTCATAACCAACCAGGTGTATGCCGACATTATATCAGGAGGGGTGCGCCCATTGGGAGGGAGCTTCCTGGAGCATATATCAAAGGCGATTATCCAGCTTGAAAAAACAGGTGACGGAAACAGACGCGCCATTTTGTACAAACATCGCTCCCGTCCTGAAGGCTTAAGCGCCGAGTTTAAAATTACAGCTGAAGGACTTCGTTAAACCGGGAAAGAAAAACCGGGAAAGAAAAACCGGAAAAGAAAAACCGGGAAAGAAAAACCGGAAAAATATTCAGAGGCCGAAAAAACTTAATAAATTCCCGGAATCTTCCGGGTATTTCCGGCATCAAAACCGCTTTTTATAGGAATCTCTTTTTTCTAGGGCTTCAACGTTCCCGTGTTCCGGCTATAAACTCTTCGGTCCTTCGGTAAGCTTCGTCATCAGGGTACTGAATAGCGGGATGCTTCATAAAATAGGATGCCGGAGAATAAAGTACTCCTCCTATTCCGCGGTCAAGAGCCAGTTTGCAGCACCTGATGGCATCAATTACCACACCTGCGGAGTTGGGGGAATCCTCTACAGAGAGTCTGAGTTCAAGGTTCATGGGCACGTCCCCAAAGAGTTTGCCTTCCATTCTCAAAA
The DNA here is from genome assembly GCF_031461075.1 of Methanosarcina baikalica. Lineage (NCBI taxonomy): Archaea > Methanobacteriati > Methanobacteriota > Methanomicrobia > Methanosarcinales > Methanosarcinaceae > Methanosarcina > Methanosarcina baikalica. The sequence continues at coordinate 14,601 of NZ_JAVKPK010000044.1, forward strand.
AACATACTTTATTGTCTTTTTGCCAGGCTACGTAATCGCTAGGTCCGATGTGAATGTTTTCGTCCTCAAGCTTGTGTGAAAGTACGGACTGGACAGCTTCGGTCTTTGACTCCCTTTTGGAAACAAGCCTCTCTCTGTTGAGCATGTTAAGGAAATCAGTATTTCCCCCAGTATTCAGCTGGTATGTCCTGTCGAGCTTTACGCCTCGTTTTTCGAAAAGGTCTGCAAGGATTCGATGGGTAATGGTAGCTCCAAGCTGGGCTTTAATGTCGTCGCCAATGAGTGGAATATTCTTTTCTTCAAACCTTTTTGCCCATTCAGAATTGCTTGCGATAAAAACAGGCATATTATTGATCAAAGCCACACCTGCTTCGAGGGCACATTCGGCATAAAAACGGACTGCTGCTTCAGAACCTACAGGCAGGTAATTAAGAAGCATCTCAGCGCCCGAATTTTTCAATTCATTTACGATATCTGCTTTTGTTGCTTCCTGTTCCCTGCTGACAACAAATGTGTATTTTTCTTCATAATTCTTCATATGGTCAGAGACGCCGTCAAGTACTCTGCCCATTTTTACCTTCACGCCTGTAGACGGAACATCAGGGCAAAAAATCGTTGTGCAGTTCGGGGGAGCAAAGATGGCCTCAGCCACGTCTTTTCCTACTTTCCTGGCATCAATGTCAAAAGCAGCAACAACTTTGATATCATTGGGTTTATACCCTCCAAGATCCCAGTGCATTAGCCCGATGGATTCTTTATCACCGGCTTTATAATATTCAATGCCCTGTATCAAAGAGCTTGCACAGTTCCCGATTCCTGCAATTGCTATTTTTATTTTTGTCATAAGCGCTTACTCTCCGATGAATACTCAGATTTTCATAAACCGCATTAATATAATGACAAACCCACTACGATTTCTGAAATCTATAGATTCAAGGATTTACGGATTTAAGGTTCTTGAAGTTTATGAATTAATATTCCTGAAATTACGAACCTTCCTGTATCTCAGCTATGGATTTTAAACCTTGTCTTATTTGTGATGTTACTCTATAAATCTATTATATTTAATTTTGTCTTTCTGGAAAAAAATATTGTCTTTATTATAGGAAAAAGCGTGAAATCTCGAAGCTAAAGACTTCGGAGATATTAAAGACTTCGGAGATATAAGCGTCAACTTTTTCGACATTCTTTTCACTATCTTTTGACTTGATATGCTTTCCAATCTATAATATCCAAAAATTGGTTTCGAGAACAAGCAACCTTTGTAAAGAACAAGCAACCTTTGCAATAATGTTCATCTTCAGGTTCATGCGGTCATAGAAAACCTTTCGTTCTTGCTTGAAAACATGAAAGCCGAGTCGAGAAGGAACGATAACATGGTCAGGGCCGGCACGGTCCTAATTACGCTTATGGAGATTCCGAAGGTGGTCTATAAAGCAAGAAGCCCCCAAGTCTTTAGCTTAGAGTTAGTTCACACATGCCTAACACATAATATTTTTATTATCCGAACAAAATTCTGATTCTGAGTCCGGCCGCCGTTTGCTCCACCCGCTACAATTTTTCCAACTATTTTTAAATTTAAGGGTTAAAGGTATTTTAATGTAATTTCATTTTAAGTTTCTCAGATTGCCGGATAATGCAGGGAGGAAAGGACAATGAATTGACAACGAGTTCCTATAGAGTTGAATAGTTTTTTATCTGATGGGGAGCTTGAAAAGGAGGCCGGAAGATTTCTCGGCAGAAGCTGATGCTTACATCGGAAAGTGATCTTATGAGGACAATTGACTGGAAGGAAGAGTCCAACTCCGTGGTGCTGGTAGACCAGACCCTGCTCCCGAAAGAGTACAGGATAATAGAATGCAACACCTTGAGTTCCCTCTGCGAGGCTATAAAATCTCTCAGGATAAGGGGTGCGCCTGCTCTCGGTGCAGCAGGAGGTTTCGGGATTGCCCTTGCAGCTTTCCTTAGCGGCGCCAGAGATTTTGAAACAATGGTTAGAGACCTTGAAGTTGCAGGAAAAACCCTTAAATCGACTCGTCCTACAGCAGTAAATCTTGGCTGGGGTGTGGACAGAGTCCTGAGGGCGGTTTCGGATGCCTTTGATGTAAATGGAGTCCGGGATATTGCCCTTCAGGAAGCCAGGGACATTGCGGAAGAAGATGTGGCCACCAACAAGCTGATAGGCGAATATGGGGCAAAATTCCTAAAAGACGGAGATACCATACTTACACACTGCAACGCAGGCAGACTCGCATGTGTAGACTGGGGTACAGCCCTGGGAGTTGTACGTTCGGCTATTGCTGAAGGCAAAGAAATCAAGGTCATTGCCTGTGAGACCAGGCCCCTGAACCAGGGGAGCAGGATCACTACCTGGGAACTGATGCAGGACAAGATTCCAGTAACCCTTATTGCAGATTCGATGGCTGGATGGGCAATGCACCAGGGACTTGTAGACAGCGTGCTTGTAGGAGCCGACAGAATCACCCAGGATGTAATTTTCAACAAGATCGGGACCTATTCGCACTCTATTCTTGCAAAAGAACACGAAATTCCCTTTTATGTGGCAGCCCCGATCTCTACTTTCGATTTCAATGGTTGGGAAGGCAGCGTAAAAATCGAAATGCGAAACCCTGATGAACTGCGCTTTTTCGGGTCTGAGCAGCTAGCCCCAAAAGACGTGGAAGTTTACAATCCCGCTTTTGACGTAACTCCCATGGAAAACATAACTGCGGTAATTACCGAAAAGGGAGTGTTTTATCCGCCTTTCCTGCTGGACGAAGTACTTGTTTGAGAATTATGCTTTCAAGAACATGATGAACTCCCCTCAACCTCCTAAAGCCTGGCTGCTCAGAAATTCCTCTGCTGGATTTATATATCAGAACTGTAAATTATCTGATGATCACCAAACTTAACAGGAAATTTAACAGTTATGCTAAGTTTTCAAATGTTAAGTTCTCAAATTTCCAGTTGCTAATTTCCGGATAATTATTTTAACATACGCCATAACAATATATTATATGCAATGAAATTTATATTCTAATTACAGTACATTTTTATATTCCAATTACAGTACATTTTTATATTCCAATTACAGTACATTCATGCAGGTGTTAATTTATGGCTAAAAAATCAGGTAACGGTCTCCAGTCCTCTGCAGGGCTCATGCGCTACTATGAGGCAGACAAAAATGCAGTTCACATTCAGCCCAAAACGGTTCTTATTATTGGCGCCCTTACGGGCATAGTAGTATTATTCTTATGTGCTGTAAACGGCTTCTGGCCGTGATTACAATTTTTCGGGCAGGGTTCCCTTGAGCAGACATAATCCTGGAAAAAACGAGAATAAGAAAAACGCTTCTTCAGGAACCAGAACTCCTAAACCCTCAGTTCTTCTTATGGGTTTTCTTCTTATACTTGTCGGCATCTTCGGAGTCCTGTACAATCCTTCCAACTCCACCGCCGCCACGGTCCCCTGGGAAGTTTCGGAAACAGGCACTCTGTCTTTCCCCCAGCGAGAAGAGCCTGTATTTACAACTCGGGAAATCGAAGATGTATACGCCCCCGAAAGTTCAGATACCTTAAAATTGCTGTCTTTTGAAAGCAAAGGAGATAACATCCAGGCTCTCTTAAGAATTCCTGCAAACTCTTTTTCTTCTCCGGGTATAGTCCTGCTGCCTGGAGCAGGGGTTAGTAAGGAAGCCGAACAGGGTTTGGCCGCAGAACTCTCAAAAATGGGGTATTCAACCCTTACTCTTGACCAGCGCAACCTGGGCGGCATAAATATGGGGAGGGACCTTGAACTTTTCAAGGCTGGTCTTGAGCCCCTGGAATATGCGATGGTTTATGATGCCCTTAAAGCGGCAGATGTACTTGCAGCCCAGCCGGAAATTAATAAAGAAAGGCTTGCAATCCTCGGGGAAAGTAACGGTGGGAGATTTGCAGTTCTTGCCTGTGCCCTTGACCCTTCCCTTAAAGGAGTTATCGGGATCAGTACTGCAGGGTATGGTACTGAAGAAACTGATCCTGCCCTTATAGATGATCCTGAAGCTTACCGCTTCTATCGTTCAATCGATCCGGATACCTATCTCCCTATCTTGCCGCCTGCTAAATTTGTGCAGATTCATTCTGTTAATGATAATGTAATCTCCCATGATCTGGCACTCAGGACCTTTGCCCTTGCAAAAGAGCCAAAGGCAATGTATAATGTTACGGAGGCGACGCATGGATATACAACTTCAATGCGCCCTTACCTTGAAAAAGAACTTTCTTTTCTTCTGAATTAAAGGCTATGGAATATAGAGCCCAACCGGATTTATTGAAACAAAATGTTTTGCATATGAAAAGTGTTTTGCGTATGAACTATTCTCATCCCCTCTCAAGCCTGCGGGAAATTCATGGAATTGGTGAACGGGTAGCCGATAGGCTGGTTGAGCATTTCGGAAGTGAGGAAGCAGCTCTTCAGGTTATCTCCGAGGGAGATATAGCCTCGCTTTTTGAAGTCAATGGAATCAGCCATAATTTTGCTCTTTCCCTTGCAAGGGATGCCAGATCAAGAACTGAAGGGTGTTCGATTTCCGACTTTCTCAAGACAAAAGAAGCCCTAGATCTTTATTCTCGCCTTCTTGAGCTGATAAAAAGTTTTGCCCATACTACACATGCCAGAGACAAGCTAAACCTTTTTTACCCTTTACCTGCCTCGCGCATGGATCTAATTCAGGATAGACAGGCTTTCGTAGGAGAATACCTGGAACTGGGAGATGCTTTTTCTGAGAACCCCGAATTTCTGCAGTTGCTTTCGAGGGTCAAAAAACTCAGTCCAGTGCCAGCTAACCTGAGAGTCAGAGACCGGATAATCCTCTGCGGAGACTCAAAAACCCTGGAAGCAGCCAGAGAGAGATTCCAGGCATTTCTGCCTGTTCAGGCCGTGGAAAATCTCTCTGAATTTGTGGACCTTGCCAGTGGTTATTCCAGTGTGATTGTTTTTGATGACGTCTACCTTGGCTTTGATCTACCTGAAGGCATTGAACCCGAATATTTCCAGGACATTTCTGGAGTTGAGTTATGGCAGGTCTTGCCTGAAAAAGAACTGGCTTTTTTTGCGCGAAATCTGGATTGTGTCCGAGCCTGCCTAAATATTGCATATGCTCTGCGCTCCAGAGACTTTAATTTCTTTAATGAACTTTTAGGAGAGAGTGGGAGATTTGATGCACTCGAGGAAGCTCTTTCAAAACTCGGAGAGGATGGAAAGCCTATTAAAGGTTTTGACCCTGAACTTGACAGGCTCGGAGCAGCCCTGCAAAACCTTGACACTGTACTGACCTCTGCCCTGAATGAAGCAAACCAGCGCATGAACCGGACCCTAGAGGCAAGTTCGCTTACTCTCAGCGGCCAGGAACTCATTAAGCTTATGAGTGGGGGAATGGAAATCAAGGAGCTGCTCGCAAAGGAACTCAATAGAATCTACAAAGGTGAGATTGAAGTCATCAAGGAAGAGCTTGCTGAAAAGCTCGACCTTCAGAAGCAGGAAAAATTGATGCTTGACTCCCTATTTTCTGACGAGATTTCCTATCCTCTGAGTGCAGACCAGTCTCAACTTCAGCTTCTCAGGCAAAAACTTAACAATACTCTTGAAAAAGCAAGGCTTGTGCGGAAAAGGGAGCTTGCAAAAACTCTGTCAACTTTTCGCCAGCCTGTAGAAAAGCTTGTCAGAAAAGTCCTGGATTTTGACCTTGGCTTTTCAATAGCCTGCTTCTCGGCAAAGTTTAAGCTGAAACTACCGAAACTGATTTCTGAAACCGGAATAGGGTTTAAAGCCGGAGAAAACCTCTTTTTAAAGGTACGCCACGGAAAAATCGATCCTGTCAATTATTCCGTCGGAAAAACCAGTTTTTCTCCCGCAGGTCTGGAGAGCAGGGTTGTGCTTTTGAGCGGAGTAAATTCCGGGGGCAAGACTTCCCTGCTCGAACTCGTTGCCCAGTGCGTAATCCTTGGATATATGGGCTTTCCGGTCCCTGCAAAAGAACTTGAACTGGGACCTGTAGAAGAATTCTACTATTTCGGGAAATCAAAGGGAACCCTTGATGCAGGAGCTTTTGAAACTACCCTCAAGCAATTCTCAGTGCTCTCCGAAGCAGCGGGAAAACTGGTGCTTGCGGATGAACTTGAATCTATTACCGAGCCTGGAGCCTCTGCACGGATTATAGCAGGAATCCTTGAATATCTGTCCAGAAACGAATGGAGTCTCGGGATTTTTGTTTCTCACCTTTCGGAGCTGATCCTTGAAAACGCCGGGGCAGATATCAGAGTAGATGGGATTGAGGCAAAAGGTCTGGATTCTCACCTGGAACTGATCGTAAACCGGAATCCTGTATATAATCATGTTGCGCGAAGTACTCCCGAGCTAATTGTAGAACGGTTGCTCAGGAAGACCATTGGAAAAGAAAAGGATTTTTATATCCATTTAAAAAATAAATTCAAAACAGATTCAAAGGCACCTTCTTAAGAAAATCTAGATAAAACTTTTAAAATATATTAATGGCTAATTCTAATGGAATCTTCTAATCTTTTCTGACAATCTTCTATACTTTAATTTCCTTGAATTCAGGGCATCTTTTTTTGCTTTTGTTAATAATCACCTTTAAGAGATAGTGTTATAAATCTTTAGTTCTATATATTAATAAATAGTAATGAGTTCGCGGAAATTCCGTAGGGTCCTTACAATTTTGTTAATACAAAAGTTTATATAGGCGTCGGTGTCAATGGACCTCCGATAACTTAATATGTAGATTTGCCGTCCCTTACGCAGAAAATTCAAAACCCTAATCGGCTAAAAGGGTTGATCTGTGATTAAGGGAAAAAATTTCCATGGGACTAACCATCTTTGGTTGTTTAAGTGGACTCGGGGGCTATCTTCTTTTCAACCTAGTGAAACCGGGTGACTATCAGATAATGAAATTGAATTATGAAATATGCAGAGATTTTATCTTCAGATCTGTTATCATTTTTAAATGCAGATCTGAAGAAGTACAAAACCCAGGCCACGCGTGATAGTAATGGAGCGGAACTTCCCCATTCAGTGTGCAGATTTTGATAGGCTGGTTATGGATAATGTTGAAAGAGCTCGGGTAGAAGTTTCCGGTATACCTGACCTCAGCGATCCGTGTTTATATACGGACCGCGAGTACAGCTGGCTCCAGTTCAACGACAGGGTACTGGAAGAAGCTTTCGACGAGCGCAATCCCCTACTTGAGAGAGCAAAGTTCCTTTCCATTTTTGGGAGTAATCTTGATGAGTTTTTCATGGTCAGGGTTTCAGGCGTCCAGAAGAGAATAATGGAGGGAGTAAAGGACGACCGGGCAGATGAACTTGCTCAGGAACAGCTTCGTATTATCCGGGAAGAGCTTCTCAGGCAACTTCCTCTCAATGACAGCTGCTGGAATGAAGTACTTGAGCCTGCTTTAAGGGAAAAAGGAATTAAAGTCCTTAATTATTTTGAACTTTCCGGGGAAGACAGAGAAAAGCTCAGAGACTATTTCGAGAGAAACATTTTCCCTTTACTTACACCTCTGGGTTTCGATTCAGGGCATCCTTTCCCCCATATTTCGAACCTTAGCCTTAACCTGGCAGTACTTATCGATGACCCGGATTACGGGGAACGCTTTGCTAGGGTCAAGATTCCTCCAATGTTCCCCAGACTTATCGTAGTTCCTGAAAACGGCCAGGAAAGAATAACCTCCAGTTTGGAAGAGCTAAAAACAGGGCGTTTTGTCTGGCTCGAACAACTTATTGCTGCAAATCTTGACCTTCTATTTCCCGGACAGCGTATTCTTGGAGCTTATCCATTCAGGATCACGCGGGATGCAGACCTCGGATTTGATGAGGATGGGGACAAGGATCTTCTGACCGCCGTAAAGCAGAGAGTTGGGAGGAATTACTTTGGGCCGGTTGTTAGACTTGAGGCCGACTATACAATGCCCCCCAGAGTCTCTGATATTCTTCTTAAGAACCTGGAACTTACCTCTTCCCTTATGTTCAGATCTGCAGCTCCTCTGGGACTTTCAAGTCTCATTAAACTTGCACAGATTAACCGTCCTGAGCTTAAATACGAACCTTTAGAACCGAGAAAACATTCTCAGTTGGCTAATACGGAGAAAATATTTGCGGTTCTGAAAAAGAGAGATGTTCTTCTCTACCATCCCTATGACAGTTTCGAATCGGTAATTGATTTCGTAGAAGAGGCTGCCGGTGATACGGATGTCCTGGCAATCAAAATGACATTGTACAGGGTAGATGACAATTCCAGGATTATTCAGGCTCTTATGAAGGCTGCAGACCGGAAAAAGCAGGTAGCTGTTCTGGTGGAACTTAAAGCTCGCTTTGATGAAGAGAATAATATAGGCTGGGCAAAAGAGCTTGAGCGCAAAGGCGTTCATGTAGCCTATGGCTTCCCCGGGCGTAAAACCCATGCCAAGATGTGCCTGGTGGTCAGGGCCGAAAAAGAAGGTATCAGGTATTACGTGCACATGAGCACGGGGAACTATAACGCTGTCACAGGAAAGCTCTATACCGATTTCGGCTACCTGACAAGTGATTCATTCATAGGCAAGGACATCTCGGACCTTTTCAATGCTCTTACAGGTTATTCGAGAAAGGACCATTATATCAAGCTCCTTGTAGCCCCCCAGACCCTTAGGCACCAGATTCTGGAGCGTATCAGGCGTGAGATCGACCTGCATGAAAAGTATGGAAACGGACATCTGATCTTCAAGATGAATTCCCTTGTGGACTACCAGTGCATTCGGGAACTTTACAGGGCTTCCCAGACCGGAGTGAAAGTAGACCTTCTTGTCAGGGGAATCTGCTGCCTCAGGCCAGGCATCTATGGGCTCAGTGAAAACATCCGGGTTACTTCTATAGTCGGCCGTTTTCTGGAACACTCCAGAGCATATTATTTCAGGAACGGCGGAAAAGAAGAAATCTTTATGGGCAGTGCCGACCTCATGCCGCGCAATCTGGACAACAGAGTAGAAGTCCTTTTTCCTGTCTCTGCCGCATACATTCCCATTGTGAGGGATGTCATCCTTGGTACTCAGCTGAAAGATAACATAAAAGCCCGCCTGCTGCTTCCTAATGGCAGGACTGAAAGGATCTATCCGCAGCCTGAAGAAGAAGAACTGGATTCCCAGTTATGGATGCTTGAAAATACTGAAAGCTGGGATTTAGGCTCTCAAAAAGGCTGAAAAGGTGAATTTCTTTTTTTACTTTTTTCCTCATTTGCACTTAAAACAACAGATTTTTCTCATTATCAACGTTGGTTATTATCTTTTGCAAAGAAGTGGCATAGAGACCTCGTTACCATATAAAAGATATAATTCTTTAAAACAGGAAGGCAGGATCAAGAAAATTCTTTAAAATCATATTTATCAAGAAGTTCTTGTATAGAATATCGGTTTTATTATCTGATTAATCTGTGATATTCCATAAGCGGGGTCTGGTCTTGGTTGTGCTGTAGATTCTATTGGCTCCAATTGAGCAGTTGATTCTGCTAGAGAGAATGTACACAAAAAATGTGCCAAAAACGCTAAAATCAAAATCGATATCAATCAAATGATCTTGGTAAGCTGAATAGTCACTATAATGCTAAGCATTTTAATGAAATTTGTATATTAAACGTCAACTATAATCTATATTATACATTTTATAAAAACATCGGTCGCTTTAATCGGAGGAATATAAAATCAAAAGATTTATATTCTATCTTTTTACATCTTTTTTGGTGATTTTATAACATCAAATAAAGAAAACATAGATCAGAAAGTTAATTCGACTTCCGCTGAAAAAGAATATATTGTTGAACTCTTGAAAGATTATTTTGTTTGTACCGAAAATGCTTCATCTTCGATATTAATTGAGATAGATGTAGAACTATTAGAATTCGAAAATATTGATGATCCCTTGAAAGATGATTTTGTTTGTACCGAAAGTGCTTCATCTTCGATATTAATTGAGAAAGATGTAGAACTATTACAATTCACTAAAACAGCTGAAAGCTGCTCTGATATATGCGCAGCAGAGACATCCATAAAGCAAAGACAGACACGATACAACAAAGTACAAATAAACTCAAAAGTGACTTCTCTTGACATATCTTTGAGTTGGAAATATAAGAAGAATAGCCTGAGACTTACTATACTTTCCCCTACAGGAGTCTCTTATGGATCCTATATAGCTAATTCTAGCAACAAAATAGTCTTAAATATAAAACCAAAAACAGGGAAATATCTGCAAGGAGGAAATTGGAAACTCAATGTGTACGGAGTATTAATAAGTGGGACTGAGGCATACAAGCTTAAAGCCGCCGCGCATTTTTAAGCTTCAAAATAAACTAATTTTCTGTTTATTATTTGTTTTTTTAATGGCAACAGCTGGGGCTACTGAATATATTATAGAGCCTATTTCAAGTGATCAATTTGGAGTCCCGATTAATGGAGAAAAGGTGGTAGAGCTTCAAGTCATCGAAATACCCTACTGGCAGTTTCTTTTGTGGCTGGTCACAGTGAACATTTTAGTGGCAATTGACTTAATATGTCCTAATAGGCTAGTTTTTGCAATAGCCGGATATAAAATTGTAAATTCTGGAAATGTACTTGACAATCCCAGTCGTTTTAGTATCTATACCTATATCAAAACCAAACCTGGAGCATATATTAGTGAGATTGTAGGAAAGGTCGGCTTAGACAGAGAAATTATAAAATATCACATAAAAGCTCTTGAAGCTCAGAACAAAATCGAAGCCTATAGAGAGGGTGGGAAGACAAGATTCTTCGAAAATAGTTTTGCTTATAATAATGAAGAAATTAAAATTATTTCTGCTCTTCAAAACGTAATGAATCAAAGAATAATTTTAGAAATACTAACTTGTAAGTGTAATACAAATACAGCTCTTGCACGCGAACTTAGAGTTTCCAGGGCTACAATCAGTTGGTACATAAAAAATCTCCGAGAAATTGGCCTTATAACAGAAACAAAAGAAGGAAGGAATACAATTTACAGTATAAATCATGTATATGAACTCGTTGTTGAAAAACATATTAAGCATTTACAGGATTCTTACAATAACTAGCATTGCGATTCCGAAGTATATTCACAAAACTTGATTTTCTAGTATATTCAACGATCACGAATTTTTCGGCAGTGTCACGAATTTGCTGTAAATTTGAAGTCAAGTTTTTGTGTACTAGGGGAAGAATTTATCTTTCGATATGGAATCTGGTTTCCCTCTCTTTTTTTCTTTCTATTTCTGATATTTACTTGTATATTGTACTTAATTCCTCTCTTTCGGTTACATTTTCTGATATTATCGATATCGGTCTATTAGGGGGGTTCAAGTGTACCCGGATCAGATTCTGGCTTATAGCTGCGAGCATGACCTACTTTATACACTTTATTACAAAAATGTTGACACAATGCCAAAATCCAGTGAGGAACGTAAAATTAAAAATCACTAGATCTTGAAAATGGTCACAATCTTTTGAATGTGATCTATTGATTAATGTCGGAAGATCTCGAATATTTAGTTTGACTGAAACCTGAATCCTTCTAACTAATCAAGTTTTCAACCAAGAAATACAAAAATCACTGGATTTGGGAACAGAGTCTAAAGTGTTAATTGTTAGATACTTTGGTAATACAAATTATATAGATGTTTATAAGTTGTAATGTTTGGAATTCGATCGAATAGCCCATTTCTACATTATAAAATGTATGCTTCTGTCAAAGTAGGTTACAAAACGCTGGAGAAAAATAAAAAAGTTTACTTATGTCAGTAAGTTCAGAATATTAACATATTTTATATGAAAAATAAACGGGAGAAAAGGAGTAAGATAATGAAAATTAACAAAAAATTACATTCATTAACCTTAGTATCAGCAGCTCTGATTTTATTTTTAATTCTCGTTTCATCTATGGCATCGGCATCGGCATCGGCATCTCCTGAACAAAATCCGCGAACTATCACTCCACCGGAGATCACCAGTGGGGCAGGGGATTCCTCCGATGACCAGGTTGTGTTCGATGAGGTATCTAGCGAAGAAATTGTTGCAGACACGGAATCTATACAAGCCGCCGCGCCCAAGATCACTGAGAAGCGTATCACCACCAATACAGCAGATCAGTGGAGCCCTGTTATCTATGATAACAAGATCGCGTGGGAAGATTTTCGTAATGGAAACTTAGATATCTACATATATGACCTTTCTACTAAAAAGGAAATCTCTACTCTCAATGCATCAGATCAGTATTCTTCAGATATTTATAATAACAGAGTAGTGTGGGTAGATTATCGCAACGGAAATCCTGAGATCTATATGCAAGATCTTTCTACTAAAAAGCAAACTCGGATCACCACAAGTGGATCAGCATACAGCCCTGCAATCTACGGTGACAAGATTGTCTGGACAGATTATCGCAATGGAAACCAAGGTATCTACATGTACGATATTTCCACTAAAAAGGAGACTCCGATCACCAGTAGCGGATCAGCACAGTGGCCTGCTATCTATGGCAACAGGATAGTATGGGAAGATTATCGCAATGGATACTTTGATATTTACATGTACGATTTATCCACTTCCAAGGAAACTCGGATCACCACCGATGAATCAAGTCAATACTCTCCTGCAATCTATGGTAACAGGATAGTGTGGGTTGATGATCGCAATGGAAACACTGATATCTACATGTACGACCTTTCCACTTCCAAAGAAAAAAGAATCACCACCAATCCATCAGCTTCATATTCTCCTGCAATCTATGGTGACAGGATAGTGTGGGAGGATGATCGCAATGGAAATTGGGATATCTATGTGTACGATCTCGCCACTCGCCAGGAAAGTCACACTATCGATAAATCAAATCAGTACAACCCAGATATCTATGGCGATAAGATAGTGTGGACAGATATGCGCAATGGAAATTCTGATATCTATATGGGTACCCTTTCAACTTCCCCGGTTGCTGCATTCTCTGCATCTCCAATCTCTGGGAAAGCACCACTGAAAGTAACATTTACTGACAAAAGTACAGGAACACCCACTTCATGGAAATGGAGTTTTGGAGATAAAACATATTCAACAGCCAAGAGTCCTGTGCACAAGTATACTAAAGCAGGAAAATACACTGTCAGCTTAACAGTAAAAAATGCTGTTGGAAGTAACACGGCGAAAAAGACTAGTTATATCACAGTTAAGTAAGCCAACATCTTAAATTGGAAAACAATAAAAAATCAAGCTTGGAGTGGGGAATTTATTTATCAAATGACTTAGCTCGACTACGTCACATTAGAAGGTAAAGCGTCATCATTAGTTTGGTGTAAGTACTGTCTAAAGAAAACGTATTTCCATCAATACTTTTTTATAATATTACTTGCATAAATATAATTGGTTCATAAGGGAGTAACTGTGAGTGAAGCAAATGTAGAACAGCTTAAAAACTGATTCTGTAATAAACTTCATAATACAGGATAAAACCCTGTGAACCACCCAACTGATTTTTCAATATCATGATCTTTTTTAATATAACGATCTTTTTTATAAGTTTTTCATCTTAGTGTAGCGTCCATAGCAAAATGTCGTATAAAATCGATTGCAACTATTCAGAATCATTGAATCTTTGAGGATTGACGCGACACTAGAGCAATAATACAGTAATTTTACGAAAATAACTGTATTGTGAACATAGCTGTATTGTGAACTATCCTGCTTATGGGGACAAATGGAACAACCGAAGTTTCAATAGTCGCAGTCGCAATCGTAGCTGCATAAGTAATCCTAGCTGAATTTCTCCGTGTAACTCCATTTTCCTAAAAGGTATTTATTGTGGCCTTCATTGTGGAGTCAATAGTATGAAAACAGTATCGGGAACATGGTGTATATTTTGTTGAAGTTCTGAAATAGCTAACTTTTATCAATAAATGTAGCTACTAATCTAGATGAAAATAGATCTTTTTTACTACTTTACTGATAAGAAACATATTTAACTAATTATATCTGCAAATAATTATATTAATTGATTTGGATACTCTAACCGGGGGAAATTGCAGGTAGTGTTTTTTTAAAAGATATGGCCTACTACAGATTTTCTTTCTCATTAATAACGGTGCATAAAAAGAAAGTGAAAAGCTGGGAGTGTAGATATATGAAAAGCCAAATAAAAAGAACAATAGCCGTTTTGCTGTTAGTTTGTTTTTTGGTATCAGTAACAGCTGCAACAGTATGCGCGAGTCAAAAAGATTACAGTAGAGGATACACAAAAGGTATCAGAGAAGGCTATACAGCCGGTTTCAAGGCGTGCAAAGAAGAAGGAAAAGAACGTGAGAATTTCCTTTATCGTAAAGAGACAATCGGTCCAACCGACTATGATACTGGTTACGAGGATGGCTTCGACATAGGTTATCGAAGAGGCTACGAAGCTGCTGGTTGTTCACTGTGAGTCTAACGATACAAATGTAAACTGTAACAACATAAAGGCTATGCCCAATTATATTAGAGCTTATCCCAAAACCAATTTTATTCTCAATCATTAAGAGTTTCAGAAATAATTTTCATGATCCGAAACCTTGATTGATTATTCCGAATACGAGATTCAGAGACGGAATTTCGAGTTTTGGGATCAGCTCAGTATGTAAAATAATCAATGCATCCAATATATCGGAAGATTATGTGCAGAAATAATAAAGGTTACTATGAAGATAAGCCAAAAAACGAAGAATGTCGAATTGTTTTAAGTGTTCTGATCATGCATGACTTAAATAATTAAGAGTATTCTCTTTTCTTAGTTGTCGAATTCCATCTTCCTGATCGACAAGATAATCTTTTATGAATGAGAATTAATTAGACATTGACTCTACATCTTGTTTTTTGCGGTGAAAGGAAAGGGATACAGAGTCAATCATATTTTACAGAACTTTCGGTACACTGTCAAATAATCTCAAATAGAATAAAAATATGAACTAATATTGTGAAGTTTATTTTGAGTTTCTCGACTCCTTCGAGAAAAACGAAAGACAGGGCTTTCAGGTGGTAATAATGGAACCCGAGAAAATTTCCGAAGGCAGAGTTGTCGCATTTATAGACATAGGGACTAACTCGGTCCGTCTCCTTCTGGTACGGATTAATCCCAATGGATCTTACCAACCCCTGACCAAGCAAAAGGAAACAGTCCGGCTTGGTGATAAGGAATTCATAGATAGGATTCTGCAGCCTAAGGCGATGGAACGCGCAGTCATTGTCTGTAAAAAGTTCATGGAACTTGCCAGGGCCTACAGGGCAGAAGAGGTTATAGCTGTGGCTACGTCGGCAACCCGGGATGCGAGCAATAAGGTTCAGCTTCTCGAAATGTTGAAAACGGAGGCAAACCTGGAAGTCTGCACAATTTCCGGAGCCGAAGAAGCCCGTCTGATCTACCTCGGGGTTTCAAGCGGGCTCCGGCTAGGATACTCAAAAGCGCTGTTCATAGATATCGGAGGTGGAAGCACCGAAATATCTGTAGGGGACCAGAGCCAGTGTTATTTTCTTTATTCTCTTAACCTTGGGTCAATCCGGCTGACAAATATGTTTCTTCCGGACGAAACAGGCCCTGTTTCCGAGGAGCAGTATGAACAAATTAAAGCCTATATCCGACGCAAGACTACAGATATAACAAAAGACCTTTCCAAGTACAGGGTAGGCTGTGCGATTGGAAGCTCCGGAACAATTGAGAACCTTGCCAAGATAGCTTTTGTTTATCTGCACAAAACCTCCCATGAAAGCTTTGAGAAACTGGGGTATGAAGACCTGAAAGAAATAGTCAGGGCGATGTGCGCCCTGCCTCTTGAAGAGAGGCGCAAATTTCCGGGAATCAATGCGCAAAGAGCAGATATTATAATCGCAGGAGCTGCAATTATCGAGACCTTCATGGAGGAGATGGAGCTTTCCGAAATCAGGGTCAGTAAACGCGGGCTCAGAGAGGGGCTGCTCGTAGATTATATCTCAAAGAGCGAGTTTTCCTACATGATTACCCAGATGTCGGTAAGAAAGCGCAGCATTATGCAACTTGGACTTACCTGTAACTTCGATGAAGAACATGCCCACACCGTCACCAGACTGACTCTTGAGCTCTTTGACAGTATTCAGGCGCTTGGAATTTATGAGTTCAGGGAAGGGGAAAGGGAACTTCTTGAGTACGGTTCGACACTGCACGACATAGGAACATTTCTCTCATATGATACTCATCAGTCCCATGCTTATCACCTGATAAGGGAGAGCACCCTTCCGGGCTTTCAGCCTGAAGAAATAGAAATCATAGCAAACCTTGCCTATTTTCACAGGAAGAATACCCCGAAGAAGAGGCACCCTAATATCGCCGAGCTTAATAAAGATGCCGTAAAAAGTATCAGAGTCCTGAGTGCCCTGCTCCGCATTGCAGAGTGCCTGGATCGCTCTCATAATGGAATCATTTCCCATGTCCGATTTTACATTGTCTCTACCGACAGCCTGGTACTTGAGATACATGCCCAGCGGGAGTGCCAGCTCGAAATATGGGAGGTAGAGAAGCAGAAAAAATATTTTAAGAAAATGTTCGGATATAATCTCCAATCCAAAGTTCTTATAGAGCAGGATGCTGGGGTTCCTTTAGTTCTTGAAGGAAATTCTGAGCTTGAGGAACTTCCAGGAGTTGAAATGTCCTCCAAAAATTAAATTGAGAAATTTTCGGATTTGAATGAAAGCGAGTTTTCAGGAAAAATAAATGGGTAACATACTGAGTTATTATCATTAATTGATTAGGAAAGTACTCGATTTTCGATCGATTGAAAAAAAAGCCAAATATAAGGAACAGAGGTTAACTCTTTCTTAATCTTAAATTAATTATTTAATTGTGAATATTTAGAATATCATCGATGATCTATTCACGTTTTTATTGTCACTCATTGAGGAGTATCTTGCTGGTCGCAAAGTCTCAAGGTTCCCTTACCTTGC
>NZ_JAVKPK010000045.1:0-30663 GCF_031461075.1 Methanosarcina baikalica
AATGTATTTAGTTTTTTAGGGGGATTTTTCAATCCCTTTAAGGCTCCATGAAAGGATGTGAGCCTCTGGAAGGATCGCTGGTTGTGGGATTTTACCTTCTAATGTTTACCAATAATCTTTTTTTCGTTACAGGGACTAACTTTTTCCATTCCACTACCACATCTTCGTAAAAAAGATATTCGTCCACTGTCTTTTCAGAGAATTTTCCATCCACTTCATAAATATAAAATCCATCTTCCCCATCCGTAGAAACTACCTTTACTCGATCCCCCATTTTCGTTACCTCAACCGCTGCCACGCTTTTCAGAGCCTCAAGAAGGGTCGTGCCCTGTTCAACCTCGAGCTTTCTATTTTCTGCAAAGTGATCCAGAAAAGAATAGACATTGTTGAGTTTGATGCCTATCATATGAGTATTTCCAAACTTTCTCCTTTCTATAAGTTCAGCTTTTTCCAGGATTTTCACATGTTTTGCAGCCACCGGCACTGAAATCCCTATTTCTCTTGCAAGGCCGGATATATGCTTATCCCCTTCACTCAGGTGTTCGAGAATTGAGAGGCGTGTGTCACTTGAAATCGCTTTGAAAAGGTTTTCTCCGCCGCCGTTCGTTCCTAAATTTCGCATAACACTTACTACCATGATGATCCTCTATTTTATCTCAAATACTTATATCTATTGCCCATTTTAACACAAGTAAAGTATATTATGCCACCAGTAACTTGCTTTTTTTAATTTTTGTTTAAACAAATTTACTTTAACACATGTTTATTTCTATTTTATTTTTTCTAAAACATTACCGGGTTAACAGAGAGAATTATTATGTCATTTTTGTTAAATCTGTAGTTATATTTGTTATTCATGTAAGATGATCTCGTTTTGAAATAAAAACGATCTTGAGTTCTTCCCACAGCTCTTATTGAACTTATTTAATTATTTTTTCCACTCTCCGGTAGGTAAAAGGTGGGAAGTTAAAGCCCTATTCAGAAAAATGTAATCAATAAGCCTTGTTACCCAAAAAGATAACAAATATTACCCAAAAACCAGTTTTTATTTAATCCTACTGTAGATGCTCAGAAGGTACTATGGACTCTACGGCATTAACTGTTATTGGTATTTTGATAGGTATCCTTCTCTTCGGGATTAAAACCGGAATAGGTTGTGGATTTTCAAACATCACTACACGAGAAATTTTGACAATTGGAGGCAGTTATTTTATTCTGGCAATTTTATTCGGAAGCGTTGCTGATCGCATAAGTCTGGACGCTTTAGGAGGAGTTTCTTCAATTGGAATGGGAGTCCATATACTTGTCTCCCTGCTCCTTATAATAACCGGGATTTACACCCAGAAAAAATGGAATTCGGGAAAGGATGTTTCCAGACACACATTCCTTGTTCTATCCATGCCCTGTCCTGTCTGCCTTGGGGCACTTGCCCTGTCCTGTATACTTCTGGCTTCCACTCTTGAAATCAGCGGATTGAAGATAGGACTGCTTGTCGGAAGTGCATTTTTCATAGCAATTGTTGGATCTTCTTTTTTGTTCAGGAAACTTGGTAAGACCCCCGAAACTCTGGGGGGCATCATGATGATGCTCGGGATTTATTATTTGTTAGGGGTGATGTTCATTCCGGCGTACATGCAAACAAAACAGATGAACATTTCTTCGACGGGCGGAGGTGAAATAGGAATTATTCCTCTTCTGGTTTGTGGAGCCATTGTTCTTGTAAGCTTTTTCCTGGCAAATGCAAGGAGGCATGACCAATGAGCATGATGGATATCCTATCCAACATGATGAATGTCTTCCAAGTATCTTTAATGCTTCCTGTAATGATCCTCCTTACTCTTCTTGTGTTTGTTACTCTGGTGCAGGTAGGAGATTTCATCTCAGAATATACAAAAAGACGCAGAGACTGGGGCAGCCTGGAAATTAACTGCAAAAAAATCCAGCGTGATATCAAGAAGTCGGATTTTTCGGAAGCATCCACGACGCTTAAAGACGTACGCCAGAACTACCTGGTCACTTCTTTTGCAAAGGAATCTGCACCATATCTTGAAGAACAGCATATTCCGGCAATCGAGAGACTCTCTCAGGAATATGAGATTAAAATGGCAAAGCGCCTTGAACATACAAAAATAACCTCAACTATTGGCCCTATACTCGGGCTTATGGGAACCCTGATCCCATTAGGTCCTGCCTTGATAGGACTTTCGGCAGGAGACCTCGGAACTCTGGCACAAAACCTGATGGTTGCGTTTGCAACTACTGTTGTAGGGCTTTTTGCATCCGGAATAGGCTATGTGCTTATGCAGATCAGAAGGCGCTGGTATTGGGAAGACATGGCGGATATCAATTACATTGTGAATACGATAGAAGAAACGACCTGGGAATGAGTGCTTTCTGCAAAAAAAGAAGGAAGAAATTATGAAAAAGTCAAGACGGTACAGGCGAGGCGGAATTTTAATTGGTGAGGAAGATCCCAGTCCTATGAACGGGGTTGGAAACCTTTTTGATACGGCAATGGTCTTTTCTGTGGCCTTGCTGGTAGCCCTTGTGATGTCCTACAGTCTTCCTGAACTTCTGAATCCGAGCGAGGATCTAACGATTGTAAAAAATCCGGGATCTCAGGATATGCAGATTATCATCAAGGAAGAAGGAAAACCTATAGAAGTCATGAATATGACCGATAACATCGGTGGAGGTACGGGAGAAGTTCTGGGAACGGCATATCAGCTTGCCGACGGCAGAGTGATCTACGTGCCGGATGATTCAGAAGGCGGTACGTCCACTTCAACGAATAAGTCTGTTCCAACTAAATCAATTCCAGTTAAACCTACTTCAAATTGATTAGCCTGAAAGCCCTGTTAACCTCAGGTACTTTCATTTATTTGTGCCTGTTTTCCAAAAAGTTTCATTTTTTTAGGAGCTCTGTTAAGATTAAAATTCGATATGTAAAGCCTTCAAACAATAAGTATACTCACAGGAATTGTAACCAATTATAAAATCCAGTGATTTTTAATCTTACGTTCGTCACTGGATTTTGGTACTGAGTCGTTTAAGGGAGAATTTTATGGTATTCCCGGAAAAGGAAACATTGTAAGCAATGGTACATATAAATATATATTTGCTTTCTGCTAAGAATTATTAGCTTTCCCGTTAAGGATATTCTTTAATAGCCGGGAATCAAACTTATAGCCATGACAATTCTGGGTATAGTTGGCTGCAGAATCTTTGAGGATGAAATTGTCCATGTGCTTGCAAACGACCCTGATATAAATAGAGTCTACATCATAGAACACGAAGAAAACAACGGACTTCTGCACAAGCTTGAAGCTGAAGGGGTTGAGCCAGTTGTCCTGCCTTTTTACAAAATCAAAGCAGACCTGAAATGCAGTAATGAATTCAGCGTTATTGTCCAGCTCCAGGGAATGGGCCTCCATATAGACCCTGCACGGCTTAAAAGTGAAACGTATACGAACGTTGACCTCATGTCCCGGCTTGTGGACGGAATTCTACTTTTTTACGGCTCCTGTGGACGGGCATTTTCCCGGATGCAAAAAGATTTTGCGTATATTAGATGCCCTCTAAAGCTACTGCAGGACAGAAGTACAGGAGGATCAACCGAACCCCTTGAAGACTGCATTGCAGCAGCCCTCGGAGGCAATTCTCGTTACAGAGAAATCCTGAAAAGTTACAGTGATACCTTCTTTTTAACTCCTATGTGGGCTGTAAACTGGAAGGCTGCATTCAGAGTTGGCGATGAATTGCTTATGGGTTTTGAATTCACTCCTGAACATCTGAGAGAACTCGGTTACCGAAAAGTTGCCGGAATTAACACAAAACTGTCTTATGAACCTGATTTTGAGAAAAAAATTGAAGAATTTGCATGTAACTTCGGTTTCGAGATCATAGAACTGGAAGGAAGCACTGAAATCGTGCAAAAATCGTATAATCAGATGAGAAACATGCTTGTCAGACCACTTAAAGCCTGAATATATTGTGTTTCTTGAAGGCATTACCTCAAGTTATTGAAATATCTATGGGCAATCAGTGTAATAAGTCGTCCAAAATTACGTAATTGATGCTTTTAAACACCTAAAAGATCGCCCGCTTTGATTTAGGAACTGCATGTATAAATTGTTCATATTCTCCAACAGTGAGAACTTTTGTTTCGTCTTCAGTTACAAGACTTTTTTTCATGACGGGGATCATAGATACAAAATATTAAAAGGTAGCTATTTTTTAGCTTATATGTTAGTTATCAGCCTAGAAAATTAGCCTACCAGAGAAATGGCTACCTTTCAGGCCAAAAGGTTGCTGCCATGTTTGATCTTTGTTTAGAGTAAAACTTCCTAATTTCAAAAGGATGCTTTACATGCTTCTAGCCGGAAGTTCAGGTATCGAAATCATTGCTTTGGTGCTCGATATAACCGGTCCTAAAAAATGTGACAAACAATAAAAAATTTAATGGAAGCTTAAAGGCGAATAACTCTCGGAAAACTGCAGCTTTAGGGAGATTTAAAATGGCAAATTACTCCCGAAGACTGCAGTTTTAGGGAGATTTATATGGTAAATTACTCCCGGAAGACTGCCGATTTAAGGAGGTTTTAAATGGCACCTTAAAGGAGGTTTGAAATGACACCTTATTAGATAAATCAAGTAAAGTTGATTTATCTATGTATAAACTCACGTATAAATATATAAATATTTCGTGGTTTAGGGAACCCTCCTCTGAAATGAATGAATAATAAAACAAGTTATAATGAAAACATTATTAAATAAAAATATTATTAAATGATGGCAACGAAAAAAATAATAAGACGTAAATAAAGACTTCGTTTGTTGGGAGAGTCTCCAATATGTCGTATTTAATAGTTCCAATATAGAATATGTAAGAAATCGTCAATAGAAAACGAGAGTAGTTAATCTGAACAAAAAATGTTTGATTCTTGAAGACCTGCAAGGTCTTTAAGAATGAGCACAAACCTCAGAACTTATTAGATATTCTTTGAGTTAATCCTTCATTTTCTAAAACTTGACTTCACGATAATTCTTCAGCTAAACTTAACTTTCTCGAATCCATAACACAAATCAACCTGAAGAAAAAGGTCATATAATTATCTCTTTATTTTGCGGGAAAACGAGAAACTGAGAAATTGACAGGCTTTTGAGAGAGTAAGCTAACTTTATTTAAGGAAAGTAAAGGCGCAGCATCGCGAAAATCAATTTAAGTTTTTAAATATATTTATATTTTATAAGGAGTATTTACAATTAGCGGATACGTGCAGGTGTAAAGCCCATATGTGTCAGCAAACAAGCTAACAATTAACTAATCAGTAACAGAAAACAAGAAGGAAGAATACATGATGCAGTCTTTTATAGTAGAACACCATCTTGATGAAGTTGTAGATGTCTACTGCGGGGGGCCTGATGTTTTTAACGGAAAGGTGAAAGCCTGCGCAGACAATGTGCTCACTCTTGAACAGGATGGAAAGTATACGCACATAGTGATTGATAAGATTATAGCTCTCTGGCGAACGTAATTTAATAATAAAGCTCTTCGCTATTTCGAGTAGGTAATTTATAGTTACGTTCTAAATTAAATACAACATAAATAATATTTGAAATGATTTATCTTGGGAATCACATTCAACATCGATGATTATCTATTTTGTGTAGTTACTTTTCAACTGAAAAATTATTTTCAACCCATAAAAAACGGTTAAGAGCCATAAATATTATTTTTCATAGTATTTTAAGCTATTATTAAACTTTATTACAATTTTTAAAGATTAATGGAATCTATTTTTCCAAAAATGAGGTTTTTAATGAATATTTTTACCTGGAAACTCTGCATGTATGCTTATTATCCAAAAAAGGTACTTTAGATCCTTTATTTACGTACTTATTTTGGATGACTATCTGATTACACATTGTGTAAAAACGTTATATTTCAACCTTTTTACCTGAATAGCTAACAATTATGAGCCAAAAACCTTGTTTTATGTATTTTATTCCCTAATGCTCCGAATGTTGAATCTATCATAAAGAATGGATTGCTTATTGATTTTAGAAAGTTCCGGATTTGAATTTATAGTTAGAACCAAGAGCCTCCAATTTCAATTTTAAAACTTGAAGGTTGTTCTAGCGTAGATTCCTAAAAGTATCAAACTTTTAATAAAAAATAGGCTAGTGGACCACACATCCGGGTTATTTTTCTCTCGGGGTGTTCCAGGGCTCATGACATATTGGCTGGGGATAAGATGCGTACGGCAGGATGTAGGTTATTGATTTTATGTGCAGTGGTCTTTTTACTGCTAGCACAGAACGTATCGGCTGGTGAAAATCAGGTAAATATTACTTTTATCTGTTATGATGGAAGCGCCCTTGCTACGGCAGAGGAGTCAAATCCATACAATGCAAGTATAAATGTAACGTATATTTCAGGCTATTCGGACTTTAGCAATGTCACCTTTGAAAACCAGGACATAATATTTTCCTACATGCTCTGGTCTCAGTTCGAAGATATCGGAGACGACCTTGAAAGTGCCCATAAAAATGGGACTGCACTCATAGATGTTACTTCTATGATAGACCCGACATATATCAACACCTCAAGTTATGACAAGATTTTTGCCGGAACCAGCCCGTACAATTCAACCGAAGAGAAATTCTTCTACAATATGGGTTCTAGAGGAGTCCTGAAGAAAAACGCTGAAAACTTCCTTACCTATCTCGCAAAAACTTACGGAGATAAACCTGAGCTTACTGACAGTTGGGTTTATGAAGATCCTATAGAGTTTCCCGAAGCCGGGCTTTATCATCCGGATACACGTTCTTCTACAAACGAATCTCAGCCCGACTGGTTTGAAAACACCACCAATTACCTTGAGTGGTACTCTAACGCAACTGAGCCACGACACATTTACGATAAGAGTAAGCCCACTATAGGGATATGGTTCCATGCTTCCGATTATACAGGTGACAACCTTGAAGTCATAGATGCTCTCATCCGGGATCTGGAAGGAAAAGGCTGCAACGTAATTGCAGGTTTCGATACCTTCAACGACATCCACAAATTTTACTTTGATGAAAACGGAGAACCTCTTGTCCAGTGTGTAATTTCCCTTAAGAGTTTCCGTCTGAATTACGAGGATCCTGATAAAGGTGTACAGGAGCTGGAAGACCTTGACGTTCCTGTCCTCACGGGATTGGTTGTTAAAGCTAATTCTACTGATGTGGCTGACAGTAACAGGGGTATCCCTAATGACGAGATTGTATACAAGACTCTGCTTCCAAGCATTGATGGAATTTTCGAATATATTGTAATAGGAACTGATAATTACGATTCCGAAACCGGTGAAAGCAACTACGAACCTCTGCCTTCTCAGATTGACTGGATGGCAAATAGATCAATTAATTGGGCGGAGCTGAAGTCAAAGGCTAATGAGGACAAAAAAGTAGCTGTCATCTATTACAACTACCCTTCAGGAAAAGACAATATAGTGGCAAATTACCTCAACACCACCCAGAGCATGCTTGATCTTCTCAATTCAATGAACAAAAGCGGGTATGAAGTCTCCGGAATTCCTGATAACAGCAGTGCACTTATGGAGATGCTTCAAAATCAGGGTATCAATGTCGGTTCCTGGGCTCCTGGAGTTCTGAATGAAATGGTCGAAAACAAGACTGAGTGGGGACTGCAACTCATACCTATGGAGACCTACAAAGAGTGGTTTGAGTCTGAAATTCCGGAAAATCTGCGAGCCAATGTAACAGCGGAATGGGGAGAACCCTGGTCCGAAGATCTGCCTCAAGATAAGAGCGTTATGATCTATGAGAATGAAACCGGAAAGTATATTGTAATTCCTACGGTGCGTTTCGGAAATGTCTGGCTCATGCCTCAGCCTGCCAGGGGAACAGGCCAAAATAATGACACCCTTTACCACAGCAATGTTGTACCCCCCACACACCAGTACATAGCTTTCTACCTCTGGCTGAACCATGACTGGCAGCCTGATGCACTTATTCATATGGGAACTCATGGCACGCATGAATGGCTCCCGGGTTCTACCTACGGCATGAACCGGACTTCAGATTGGTCTCCTCTACTACTGCAGGACATTCCAAATATCTACCCCTATATAGTTGCCAACGTGGGAGAAGGAATAACTGCGGAGTACAGAGGTAATGCCCTTATTATTGACCATATGACTCCAACCCTTGAACGCAGCGGGCTTTATGGAGGCTTATTGAACCTCTCAATTGATGTTCAGCAGTACTACGATCCCAGCATTACTTCCCAGACCAGGGCAGGATACAGGCAGGCCATAATCGACGAGATAACAACGCTCAATCTCAGTGTCGATCTGGGAATAGAGAACGTGACTGCTCTTCGAGATTATAACGAGGAAGAGTTTGGGAATTTCGTTAAAAATGTCCTTCACGAATATCTGGAAGATATAGGAAATGAAAATATCCCCTACGGAATGCATATTCTCAGCCATGTCCCTTCAACAAATATGACTGATCCTGAAAAAGATGAACTTTCCGGAATGGTAAGGTCTATGCTTGGAGGAAGCTTTGAAGACAATATCACTGCTGCCTTCTATTCTGAGTCTGTTTATCCTCTTGGGATCCCGTTAAATGATACAAAAGTTACCAGACTTGTCTGGGAGATCGTAACCAATAATACAAATGTTTCCAGTGCACAGCTTGCAGTTTATGGAAAAACCAACCGCACAGTTACACTTGATCTTGAACAAGGGCTGGACTATAAGGACCGGCTTCTTGACTGCGATGTGGAAATTGACAAAATTATTTCAGCCCTAAAAGGAGGCTTTATTTCCCCAGGTTCGGGACTGGACCCTATAATGAATCCTGACGCAGTACCTACAGGGCGCAATTATTATAGCATAAATTCGAAGCTATATCCTTCAAAGGCAACGTGGGAGGTCGGAAAATCTCTTGCAATCCAGTTGCTTGAGGACTACTATAAGGAACATGGGGAATACCCTGAAAAAGTTTCATTCTCAAGGTTCGGGGTAGAGTTTATCGGTGACCATGGAACTCTGGAAGCAGAAGTACTTTATATGCTCGGAGTGCAGCCTGTTTGGGATGAGTATGGGTATGTAACCGGAGTTGAGGCTATCCCTGAAGAAGAATTACTGCCGAATTATGACACTTCAAAACCGGGGAGACCACGCATTGATGTTGTTTATACCACCGCAGGAATGAGGGATGCTTTCCCGGATAAGATTAAAATGGTAGACAGCGCTGTGAAACTTGCAAGCTCTCTTCCTGGTGTAAACTATCCCAACTATGTTAATCAGAGCTCTCTTACAATCTACGATTCCCTGGTCGCTGCAGGATATGACAATGAAACTGCAACAAAACTCTCTACAATGCGCTGCTTTGCGGTAATGGATGGTACTTACGATATCGGAGTCTCAGACGCTGTCAGTGCAAGCGGGACCTGGGAAAACGAAGAAGCTATTGCAAACGTATACCTCGACAAAATGGGATATGCTTACGGGGAGGATTTCTGGGGCATACAATCCAGAGAACTTCTTGAAGGCAACCTGAAAAACGTTGAAGCGTCGGTACATTCGGCTTCTTCAAACCTTTACGACTCCCTTGATAACGATGACTTTTTCCAGTACTTCGGTGGTCTGAACCTGGCAACAAGGCACGTAAAAGGGGACGGCACAACTCCCGAGATGTATGTTTCGGATACCAGTGACCCTGAAGGAGCTCAAATGATTGGAATGCAGAAATACCTTAGCAAGGACCTGAGGTCCAGGTATTTCAATGACAAGTGGATTGAAGGGATGCAGAGTTCCGGATACTCAGGCGGCAGCATGATGTCAGATTTTGTGAACAACCTTTTTGGCTGGGAAGTAAGTGCTCCTGACCTTGTGGATGATACTGTCTGGCAAGAGGTGTATGAAACATATGCTAATGATCCTTCTATGAGGGAATGGTTTAAGCAGAATAATCCCAATGCTTACCAGTCGCTCACTGCCAGGATGCTTGAAGCTGTCAGGCACGACTACTGGACACCTTCTGAAGACGTTATTGAAAGCCTTGCAACGGAATATGAACAGTCTGTGGCCGAGAATGGGGCTTCGTGCTGTCACCATACCTGCGGAAATCCCCTGCTTCATGAATTCGTAAGTGGAACGGTATCTGTTCCAGGCTACTCTGAGCAAATGGAAGCTGCAACTAAAGCCGAAACTCTGGAGACCACAGAAGAGATCCAGAGCAGTAGTAGCAGCCACAGTACTGGAAATGCTGTAGTATCAAAAGGCAGCGCATCCAGTAACCAGACCTCTAAAGCGACCTCGGGAGAGTCAGCTAGCAATCAGACTTCTCAGGATTCAGATGCAGGGTACGGAACTGATTCTTCGGAAGCTGCTCCTGATATGCAGAAATCGGCAGATTCCAATTACGTGGAAGGTTATGAAATGGAGAATGGTTCCACTGAAAAAGCAGACACTAGCGGCGTCTCGTTCTCGGGTTCCGATATATTCGGAATTCTCTTCGTGGTAGTCGCAGTTGGTGGAATTTATCTCGGGTTCTATAAAAAGAAAATGTAAATTAAATTCAAAAGGGGTTCTCCCCTTTTCTTTTTCATCTGAATAATAAAAAATATATGTTTTTTGATTTATCGATTTGTTGTAGTCTTTGTTCTTTTTCAGTCCTGTGCAACTTTATTCTTTTCTTCAGTCTCTTTTCTGTAGGGCTTAATATCGAGCACAGGTGTCCCGTTAATAGCATCAAGACTTTTTACATGGAGCACATTCCCCTCTACTTTCAAAAGCTCTACAACCGTTAGCCCTATCCTGTTAGGGCGGTGAGGGCTTCTGCTGGCAAAAACTCCGGAAATCTCCCCATCATAACGGCGGCGATGGATGAGTTCATATCCTTTCGATTTGCTAAAATAGAAGAGAACGTACAGTTTGTCAAAGTCTTCGATCCTGTAAAGCCCATCTGTAAATTCTTTCTTAAGGACTATCTTTGAAACCTTCTTGTAGACCTCTTCGTTGTACACAGGCTCAATATAATCGTTTTCCACATAGCCTACAGGAATCATTTCGATTGTTTCGGAAACCTTCGGATTTTCATTCATCTTTTGCCTCAGAGCAGGGGATGCAGACTATTTTTCCGCTTCTCACCCTGCCGAGAGGTTCCATAAAACCTTCCCCGCATTTGCTGCAGATAACGGTGGGATAAACTATGGCTTTTTCAGGGGGCTCAATTTCCACTTCCCTGACCCAGAAAAGTTCTTCCTCTGGCATTTCCAGAACCAGCTGACTTTTCGCTTCATGCGAGGCCCGAAACTCCTTTGTTTCCTCAGGACTTGCAGTGCCTGCCCTCAATTTTGCAAAGAGTACAGTATGCTTTTCGTCTGGAGGGAGAACATCGGGTTTCAGGGAAATCCTCAGGGCTTTTTTATTCCCTCTTTTGAAGTATGTGTACACATGCTTCCCATGGTCTTTAAAAATAAGGTTCCCTTTCCCACAGGTGCAGCCATTTATTACCTGAATGGCGTCCACGGCGCAGGACCGGTTTTCCACAATTGCAACCAGTTCTTCATCGCTGCTGCGGTCTCGGAAAAGGTCGGCAGCAAGTGTTGCTACCCTGTAGCCAATGGAAAGTCCGGGACAGACATGCCCATGAAACTGTACAGTAGTATCGAAATCCAAGTTTTTGACTCCTACTTCCATTAATCTTCGTGTTAGATATGGTTAATTTTGATGAAATGATTCCATATCATCTGAATACTATTTATAGGTTTTTTATTCAATTAATGTTACAAAAAAGTTTTCTGGTAATAATAAAAGATTTCTTATTATATCTGATAAATCGACATATGTTTAATCTATCGTTCCTTTTTATTGGTTTTCTTTCTTCAAACCACAGAAAGACCAGGGTTCAATATAAAATATTTTATGTTTACTTAATAAGCTGATGGAAAAAATCGGAACATGATCTAAAATTAGGTATTGATGGTGCGAAGAATATACATGAAACGTGTATACTCACTGCAAGTGGAGAACAAATTGAAAATTTTATTTGAAGTAGGAATCCAAAAAGCAGCATTGAGGAGTTTAAGGAACGTGTAGAGTCAGATGCAAGAAAATTAAATTTGACTCCAAGGATTGGAATGGAAGCAACAGGAATGTACCGGTATCAAGTATATTGTGAACTTTCAAGGTATGAAATCCACCGTTACAATCCATCTCAGATAGGGGGTTTGCTGCTGTTACGACTGTTATGATTTAACCGAGATTCTAAGGCTTATAATCTCTCAATAAATCTTTTATTTGAAATTTCAGACTCTCAATATAAGCAATAACTTCAGGGTTTGAAGCACACAAAGCAAGAATTTCTTCACGTTTCGTCAATGAGAAAAATAATTCATTTTAGATCCAATTCATCGGAACTATGAAAAATTGTGTAGCCTTCATAGGCTACTGAATAGTTACAATATTTTTTGAATATAGTTCAAATTACTCCATAGATTATATCTTGAAAAAATGATCTAAAATTAAAATACTTTACTGTATGTGAAATTCTTCAAAAATATTTTATTATAATTGGGAGCCTTTCGCCACCTCTGATTGGCTCCCAATCGCGTGATTCAACCCCTACGACTAAGAGAAAAACCCTTTATTCTTAATCGCTGACTTCTTCTTTATGTTATAAAGGTATATAACCTATACGACCTTAAAATTTGCTTCGCATTAAATTATTTAGCCGCCTCAAAATTAGATTCATTGGATTCAAAAACCGATTTGTGCGCCTTTAATTTCGTCAATTGTTTGTATAATATTTAATTTTATGTACGAGCACAATCCTTCTGCAATCATTCTAACCCTATTAACTAAGTTTTCAAGAAGGTCCCTGTAATAGTAAATATTTTCAGGAAAAAACAGTTGAAAAATCAGGAAGATATTTATTAAGTAGCCGCATATATGACAAAAACATGAATAGCCCGCTTCTCGAATTAATTTTCCTTTCCGAAAAAAGAAAAGATCTTCTTTTATTTTTGAATGAAGGACCCAAATTAATTTCAGAGATTAAAATACAGTTAGATGTAGGTCCAGTGGCAATTCTTCCCCAGATAAAAAAACTGAGAGAAAATTCCCTGATATTAAAAACAGGAGATATTTACAGCCTTTCTCCTCTCGGTATAGCGATAGCTGGCAGAATGCAGGCAATGACAGACGTTTTAAAAGTTTTTGAGAATAAATATGATTACTGGGCAAACCATTCAGTCGAGAGCATACCTTCTCCTTTGCAGAAAAGAATCGGAGAACTGGCGAACTGCACGTTTTCCGAACCTCCTGACAGGACACGCCTCTTTGAACCCCACAGGGAATTTGTGGAAAACCTTATGGAATCAAAAAAAATAAATGGCATCGCTTCTATTTTTCACCCTCTTTATCCGTCTCTTTTCCTGACTTTTGCAAAAAAGGGAGTGGATATTTCTATTCTTGTAACTCGTCCTGTTTATGAAAGGACAAAGGAAGAATTCGGGGCCGAGTTAGGTGAGTTTCTTAAATTCGAGAATGCGAGTTTCTACGTATGCAACAAAAAAATAGAACTTTCCCATGTAGTGACTGACAGGTTTCTCTCTCTTACCCTGCCTTTATCTGACGGCACTTTTGACCATACAGAGGATGTCCTGTGCTTCGACTCTGTTGCCCTCCAGTGGGGAGAAGACCTCTTTACTTACTACAGGAATATCTCTGATAAAGTATCCGAGATCTGAATTTTGGTTGGAGCAGATGCCAGAAAAGTCGGAAGATAGCTATAAATTGCACCCCTGCTATCCCTTATACTATGCAAAAAATTCAGGAAACCGCAGAAAAGATCCGAACAATGGAAATCCGGGGCGCAGGCAGGATTGCAAAAGCTGCTGCTGAAGCTATCAGAGATTATGCTGCAGGGGTGGAAGTGGCTTCAATTGAGGAATTCAGCACCAGCATCAGAGAAGTCTCAAATTTTCTTATCAGTACCCGTCCTACAGCAGTTTCTCTTCCGAATGCTGTAAAACTCGCTTCAAAGTACTCTTCAGGGAATGTGGAAGAGGCAAGGCAGGAAATAATTAAAAATGCAAACCTCTTTATCGAGAGAGCTGACAGAGCCCTTGGAAAAATCGGAAAAATCGGGTCAAGAAGGATTCAGGACGGGGATGTAATTATGACCCACTGTAATTCCCATGCTGCTCTTTCTATCATCACTACAGCCTTTGAAGACGGGAAGGACATCTCGGTAATTGCTACCGAAAGCCGCCCCAGACGTCAAGGCTTATTGACAATCCGCCACCTTAATGATTTCGGTATTCCCACAACCCTGATTGTGGATTCTGCTGTGCGCTACTACATGAAAGATGTGGATAAGGTCGTTGTCGGGGCTGATGCTATTGCAGCTAACGGTGCGCTGGTAAATAAAATAGGAACTTCTCAACTTGCGCTTGCTGCCCATGAAGCCAGAAAAAGTTTCATGGTAGCTGCCGAAACTTTCAAGTTTAGCCCGAGCACGATTGTCGGAAATCCAATCGAAATCGAAGAAAGGGCTACAGAAGAAATAGTCGATCCTACAATCCTGAAAGAGCTTTCTCACGTGCAGGTAAGAAATCCGGCTTTTGACTTCACACCTGCCAAATACATCGATATGATCGTAACCGATGTCGGGATCATTCCCCCGGCAATGGCATATACTGTCATAAAAGAGCACCTTGGTTGGGAGCTTGGAGAGATTTGAAAGTTTAAGTAACTGCTTATTTTTTTAGACAGTTTTTATTGATTTTTACTACATTTACCTCTCTTTACTATTTTATCTCTGTTTAATCATTTTTCGTCCAGTGCCTTAAATTATCATTAATAATCCCGTCCGTGATCCTCAGTACCCTTGAACATTCTTTTGCAACCTCCGGGTCATGGGTTACAACAAGAATCGTCTGCCCTTTTTCGCTTAGCTCCTTGAAGATCCTTACAACTGAATCTCTTGTTTTGCTGTCCACCTCGCCTGTGGGCTCGTCAGCTAGAATAAGGACAGGCTTATTTTTGCTAAGGCTCTGGCAATAGAAACTCGCTGCTGCTCCCCTCCGGATAGTTCCGAGGGTTTATGGGTGAGACGGTCTCCAAGGCCAAGTTCTTCAAGCAGGTTCCTTGCCCTTCCTTCCCTTTCTTTTTTTGGCACCCTGGAAAAGCGCATGGAAAGTTCCACATTTTCAAGGGCAGAAAGGGTGGGGATCAGGTTATAATGCTGGAAAATAAAGCCTATTTTTTCTCTTCTCAAGCGGAGAAGCAGTTTTTCAGGTACAGAAGTGAGGTCTGTCCCATCAAGGATGATTTTCCCGTCCGTGGCTTTTTCAAGTGTACCTATCAGGGCGAGAAGAGTCGATTTTCCTGAACCCGAAGGCCCCATTATCGCAAGAAGTTCCCCTTTTCTTACGGTTATGCAGGCGCAGCGAAGGGCATGGACAGGAATTTTACCCTGGAAATAGGTTTTGGAAAGGTTTTCAACCTGCATTATGACTTTGTGGCCTTCGCTTCCCAAATTGAACTTATTTTCTTCTTTTTTCGGCTTATCCGGGGTTTCAATCCCTTTTTTTTCAATTCCCATTTCAGGCATGCTTCAAAGCCTCCTTAGGACTCATCTTCAAAGCTCTGTAGGTGGATGACGAATTTATGTTTTTGGACGTTTAAATTTAATGTCTAATGCCCTTTTCCCTTTTATTTATTGTAACTAATGGTAAAATTTCATCGGAATATATGTGTTTCTCTTATTCCTGAGTTCGATATTTTATTCAAAGAAATTTAGTTAAAGCAGAGAGTATTTTATGTTGTGACATTATTCATATTATCAATTTTTTTAAAATATCATACAGTCATCTTCCACAGGGATGTCTATCATGCCAGAGCATCAGCAAACGCAGCAATCCACAGAATCAAAAACTACTTTTCAAAAGCAAGCAACCCCCTTAAGCCACACTCCTGCATCAAATCCTTTTTCTATCATCCAGCGTGCAAAAATCAATCCAAAATCCCTAACATATGCTGACATCATGCAGCTCCAGCGCACCATTGGAAACAGGGCAGTTGGCATGCTGCTTACAGGTATCGGAAATACTTCCACAGTTCAACAGGCACCAGTTCAGAGACAGGAAATCCCTGAGGAAGAAGAAACATGTCCTTCATGCATGCAAAGGCAGGAAATTCCTGAGGAAGAAGAGCCATTACAGGGCAAAATGGCAGAAACTGTGCAACGCCAAGAGATACCAGAAGAAGAGGAGCCTCTTCAAGGCAAAATGATCGAACCCATCCAGCGCCAGGAAATTCCAGAGGAAGAGGAACCTCTCCAAGGCAAGTTTGAAAACAATCCTGATCAAATGGCCTGCCCTTCCTGTTCCGTAGCCCCTATTGTGCAGAAGCAGGAGATACCAGAAGAAGAACCACTTCAAGGAAAAATGATGGGAACTATCCAGCGCCAAGAGATTTCAGAGGAAGAAGAACCATTACAACCCAATATAATTGAGACAGTTCAGCAACAAGAAACCCCGAAAGAAGAATATCTTCAGACGAAGAAGGAAAATAATATGGGATTACCGGATAATCTGAAGGCTGGCATCGAAAATCTTTCGGGCGTTTCCATGGATAATGTGAAGGTACATTACAACTCTGATAAACCTTCTCAGTTGCAAGCCCTCGCCTACGCCCAAGGAACAGACATCCACATTTCCCCTGGCCAGGAGCAGCACCTTCCGCACGAAGCATGGCACGTCGTCCAGCAGACGCAGGGCAGTGTGAAGCCAACTATGCAGATGAAGGACGGGGTTCTCGTCAATGATAATAAGGTACTGGAACGTGAAGCGGATGTTATGGGCGCAAAAGCCTTGCAGAAGCACAGCGTTAATAAAAGTGCGTTTGAATTTCCTGTCCATCAAAGAAAGTTGGACACGCTGGCTGGCAGCGCTTCCACAGGAAAAGTACATTTGCGTTCTATTCTGCAAAGAAAGGATTCGACCTCTCAAGATGTGGTTCAGCTTACGACTGTTGTAAATGTTAAAAGAACCCAAAAACTAATACAAGATTGTCCCGGCGGAAAGTTGGCTGGAACTACTTTCGAATGGAATTCGAAATTTGATGTGGATATCGTAGATGGTAAAGTAATGGTTACGATTCGAATAAAATCAAGTATTCCAGCTGAATTGTTCCAAGAGGTTTGGGTCCCACAAGTGGCGCGGCAATGGAGCAACCGCTTTATGTTGATGATCGGAACAGAAACCTATCCTATTGTCGTAAGATTACTTAAGGTGGATAAAGACGCCCATTATACCGTAACGGCAGTCGATTCAGGACGCGCCTTGGGATCAGGTTCCCGTGGCTACTTCGGAACATCTCATATGACTGAATGGGGAGTCCATGATGTCACCCATGTTGGGCACGAAGTAGGGCATATGTTGGGAAATCCAGATGAATATGGAGAAGTTGAGACTGGGGGCCATAAGCGTAATTATCTCACTAACCCCAGCAACACAATTATGGGTGTTCTTACCATGGGTGCTCTTCCCGGGAATCCCGTTGAGAATCATTATTACCTGATTAAATGGGCTGCTGAACAGGAGTTGAAAAAATTGGGACGATTACCATCACCCGAAGAAAGCAAAGTGGTCCCCTATGTTGAGGGAAGACTGAGTGTCAGTCCCATAATGCCAGGAATGAAAGGATTTCATCCCGATCCTTCCAGTCTAAGAAAAACTTCGAGTGCGCCGGTAAGTCCTGAGCATGAAGAATTGCAACCTGAATTTTTGAGGGTTCGTTCCCATTTAAAACCGGTTTCTGCAGACCAAGATTCCGCTCCTCCAAAGTCGGAGCCCCCTATAAAACACACTGCTTCCACCTCTACCCCACCTAGTCAACAGTTAGAAAAATCAAAGGTTTCAAGCTCTACACTTAAGTTTATTCAGGCTGTAGATCAGATGGAACGATTGGTAGGGCATACAGAATTTGATGAACACCGTAGTACAGTAGAAACGTTGTATTCCAGTATACCCACAAAATACCAAGATTATGAAGAAGTAAAGGCTGCGACTCAGAAAGCTAGACAGCTATTAAAAGATCATATAGAGTTAATTAGAAATCGAGTTATTAAGTTTATTCAAGCTGTAGATCAGATGGAACGATTGGTAGGGCATACAGAATTTGATGAACATCGTAGTATAGTAGAAACGTTGTATTCCAGTATACTCACAAAATACCAAGACCATGAAGAAGTAAAGGCTGCGACCCAGAAAGCTAGACAGCTATTAAAAGATCATATAGAGTTAATTAGAAATCGAGTTATTAAGTTTACTCAAGCTGTAGATCAGATGGAACGATTGGTAGGGCATACAGAATTTGATGAACATCGTAGTATAGTAGAAACGTTGTATTCCAGTATACCCACAAAATACCAAGACCATGAAGAAGTAAAAGCTGCGACCCAGAAAGCTAGACAGCTATTAAAAGATCATAAATCTAGTGTTAATGCTTTGTAGAAGTTATAGATGAGCATATTGTTAACCAAAGTAAGTATATTTGTCGATGTCGCTTTGAAGCTGCGAAATCTCTATCTTGAAATTGCTAAGGAATGATTCAAATATAATGTCAAGGATTTTTGTCACCATAAATTATTATTTGGGGAAATGAAACTATAGAGCAATTACCGAACTGAAAATTTGAAGTTATATGTTTATCATTCCTAAAAATTCGAACTGCTATAATCTTAAATCCCACTTTCCGCAGATGTAAACAAAAATGCCACTTATTATCTCAATACGGCAATAAGTATCCTCTTCAAATTCAATGGAGAATTTTCCAACTCGAAAAATATTTAACAAATTTATTACACAGTTATAAAGTGAAATGTGTCGCTTGAAGTTGTTTATTAAACTTTAGGACTTACGCAGTTGAACTGAAGAATCAACAGCATTAGACCATTAATGTCTAATATGTGACTTTAATCCACAGTTTCTGCCGTAATTGATTTTATTTCTCAAGTGCGTAAGTCCTAAACTTAATTAAATTTTTAGTTTTTTAGCAAATACATGAAATTTACTTTTACCCATACAATTTGAAGAGGATACGTTGTTTCGAACGCTTAATAATCTATAATTGTTCCATCCTTAATCCGAAGCACCCTTGAACACTCTTTTGCACCCTCAGGGTCGTGCGTTACAACAAGAATTGTCTGCCCTTTTTCGCTCAATTCTTTGAAAACTCGTACAATTGAGTCTCTGGTTTTACTGTCCACCTCACCTGTAGGTTCGTCAGCCAGGATAACCGTCGGCTTATTCGCAAGTGCCCTGGCATAGAGACTCTCTGCTGTTCCCCTCCAGATAGTTCTGAGGGTTTATGGGTGTGACGGTCTCCAAGGCCAAGTTCTTCAAGCAGGTTCCTTGCCCTTCCTACCCTTTCTTTTTTAGGCACTCTGGAAAAACGCATTGAAAGCTCAACATTTTCAAGTGCAGAAAGGGTGGGGATCAGGTTATAATGCTGGAAAATAAAGCCTATTTTTTCTCTTCTCACGCGGGGAAGCAGTTTTTCAGGTACAGAAGTGAGGTATGTCCCATCAAGGATGATTTTCCCGTCCGTGGCTTTTTCAAGTGTACCTATCAGGGCGAGAAGAGTCGATTTTCCTGAACCCGAAGGCCCCATTATCTCAAGAAGTTCCCCTTTTCTTACGGTTATGCAGGCGCAGCGAAGGGCATGGACAGGAATTTTACCCTGGAAATAGGTTTTGGAAAGGTTTTCAACCTGCATTATGACTTTGTGGCCTTCGCTTCCCAAATTGAACTTATTTTCTTCTTTTTTCGGCTTATCCGGGGTTTCAATCCCTTTTTTTTCAATTCCCATTTCAGGCATGCTTCAAAGCCTCCATATGACTCATTTTTTGAGTTCTGTAGGCTGAGAACTAATTTATATTTTTTCAGAAAATTAAATTTACTGTCTAATGTTATCCCTCTTATTTACTGTAAATCATAGTGGTTTAATCAGTTTATATAACCGTTTCTTCCTATGAATGCAATTTGTCAATTATTTCATTATGCCTAACCTGCAACACAAAGAATACAAACTCTTAGAGCGTGTCTTAAAATTAAACTTGATCCCACAATTGGGATAGGACTCGTGAATTCGAACAAAAAACGGTAGCATTAAACCCCTAAATATCTAAAACGTTAATTTGGACATAACGTCTAATGTATTCGATTTTAGGTTTCAAGTGCATACAGTCCTATGAAATAAAGCGATATCCTTAAGGTCAACATTACCTGAATTTATGAAAATTTACGATCTAAACTTAAAGTTATCAACTGCACATTATCCAATTGTAGAAATGTTTTGAATTTTAAGACAGCCTCTTAGACGTGTTTGTGGCTTCCCCTGATTATGTTAAAGTGTCTTGAATGGCTATGAAAATTTCCAAAGCTTTTTAATGAAGAAACTTTTTGTTACCTTATAATAGATTTCAATCACAAGAGTCAATTGACATGTTTTCCCCAATTAAAGGTCTTAAAATTCAAGATGATAATTGTTATCATTTTAAAGGAAAAGCTAGTGACACACTTGATTTTTTGTCTAAAATTAACATTTTCGTGGGAGAGAATAATTCCGGTAAAAGTAGACTAATGAGAAGTTTTTTAGCTTCTGATTTGAAGTACATTCCCGAAGGCTGTGATTTAGATATATTGAATCAATTTATTAAAAACTTAAAACAAGATATTGATAGCTATCTGGAAAATAATGGTATTTCAGATAATGATCTTTCAATTCAAGACATTCATGAAATTGAACAAATAACTTACATTGATAGTTTGTTTGAATTACCTAGCCGATTGGATATCCTAATGTCAAAAATTATAAAATTACCTGACAATAAGGGGCCTGGTGGTTTTATCGGAACTTCGAGGGGAAACAAAAAATACTCTGAAATTTCCAACGATTTAATAGAGATTTTGAAAAGAAATTTATCGAACTTGAGTATCTATAATGACGGGAAAACTTTCAAGGACATATTGGAAGTTCCTTCTTTCTCAAGGATTTACATTCCAATTCTCAGAGGTGTCAGACCAATTAATTACGAAATTGAATCTAATATCAGAAAATTTACTAAAGTAGATGTTTATCGATCAAGGACAAGAGATGATTACTTTCACGGTGAAGAGAGTGGTTTCGAAATATTTTCAGGACTTAATTCTTATACTCAAATCAAAAGTTATTTGTTAGGAAACCTCCAGAAAAGGAAGTTAATTAAAGATTATGAGAATTATTTATCTAAAAATTTTTTTTACAATAAACCAGTAGTTTTAATACCTTCAGAAGAAAACGATACTCTTATAATAAAAATAGGTGACGAAATTGAAATGCCTATTTATAATTTAGGTGATGGAATTCAATCAATAATAATTTTAACGCTTCCAATGTTTTTACATAAAGGTGAACATGCACTTTTTTTTATTGAAGAGCCTGAAAAACTTCTTCATCCTGGATTACAACGAAAACTGATTGATACATTTTTGAATGAAGATGGTTATGAAAATTACCAATTCTTCATGACAACTCATTCAA
Organism: Methanosarcina baikalica; assembly: GCF_031461075.1. Lineage (NCBI taxonomy): Archaea > Methanobacteriati > Methanobacteriota > Methanomicrobia > Methanosarcinales > Methanosarcinaceae > Methanosarcina > Methanosarcina baikalica. The sequence continues at coordinate 21,618 of NZ_JAVKPK010000045.1, forward strand.
ATCATTTCTTAGATATTACTTTTGATTTCCCTAATATCTCTATATATGCTTTAAAAAAAGAATTAAAATATGAATCCGAGAATAAAGAAGAAAAAATTCCCGAATTCTATATTGAAAATTTATCATATGGAGATTCAAGTTCTCTTGAACTTTTGGGAGTAAGGAATTCTTCTGTCTTTTTATCAAACTGTACGATTTGGGTTGAAGGTATAACTGATAGACTTTACTTTAAACATTATCTGGAGTTGTACAAAAAATATCTGTATAACAAGTATCTAAAATGTCCTGAAAAAAAAGAATATTTCGAGTTTAAAGAAGATTTTCATTATTCTTTTGTGGAATATGGCGGAGGAAATATAACTCACTGGTCTTTTTTAGATAACGAAGAAACTGATAACACAATCAATGTAGATCGGTTATGTAGCAGATTATTTTTAATAGTTGATAAAGACGAAGGAAAAGAAAAAAGGCATCAGGCACTTAAGAAAAAATTAGGTGATAAATTCTATCCACTAGAAGCTAGAGAAGTGGAGAATCTTATATCAAAAAAGGTTCTACTGGCTATTATTAAGGAATATGAAGGAGAAGACCCAGATATTCAAGATTTTAATGAGCGGGATTATAGAGATGAACCTTTAGGTAAATTTATTGAAAGAAAATTAAATAAAAAGAAGAGGAAAGGAAGTTATTCTGCGGACTCTGGAACAATCTCTTCAAAATATCAGTTCTGTAAAAAGGCTATTAAATATACAAAACAATGGGATGATCTTTCTAATGAAGCAATGAGTATATGCGAAAAAATTTATAAGTTTATCAAAGAACATAATAAGTGATATTATAAAATAAAGAAAAGTCACAAAAAATAGGTCAAAACCTTCAAAGGGCTTATAATCAAAGACAGTCTACAAAATAAAGTTCAAGTAAGGCGTTTGTCATCATAGAACACTTCATCATCTCTAATTCTTTAATTTCAATTTCATGCATGCTTCAAAGCCTCCATAGGACTCATTTTCGAGGCCCTGTACGCAGGATAAAGCCCTGAAAGAGCCCCTATCAATAAGGCGAAAAGCATAGCAATTATGAGAAGCCTGGGCGTTATCAGGAAAAGCACTATCCTTGTATTTGCAAGCCAGGCATTCATAACATAAACAGCCCGGGTACCTACAAGAATTCCCAGGATTTCTCCGAAAAAACCCATACATGAGGCTTCCCCAAGCGTAAGGAGTAAAATATCCTTTGTTTCGGCTCCAATGGCTTTCAAAATCCCGAACTCCCTTGTCCTCTCGGCAACGGACATGAGGCATCGTGTTCATTACGCAAAGTCCACCTATGATTGCTGCAAGGAGCCCTGAGCTGATAGTAATTACATTGAAAATCATAAAGGACTGCCTTGCCTGCACCTCAAGTTCTCCCGGAGAAAGGGTACTTGTGCCTTTAACGCTGAATTCTATGCGTTTTGAGAGCATTTCGGCATCCACCCGCTCGTCGGGCACTGCAAAGATATAGGATACCGGATTTCGGAATACACGATTTCCGTACCCGAAAGGAGCTTAAGGTCAAGGTCTATCATACCGGGCTCAGGCATCTGCACACTCCCGAAACTTGCAGGGCTTGTAAGAGTCATCAAAACAGAAGCTTTTTCGGAGTCTGCAGAAAAGTCTACAAGTTTAAGCTTTGAAAGGGCAGGATTTCTATAGGAAAATGAAAGTTCTCTTGAAGCAAGGTTTTCGCTGCCATTTTTTACAAAAAGCTGTGCTATATAAGAGTCTCTATCTTTTTCAGAGCCCCTATTTTTTCCGAAGCCTTCTTCAAGCCCCCAGAACAGAACTTTTTTAACTTCCTGTCCTTTCTCTACAGAACCCAGAAGGAAAGTTTCCGATTTCAGTAACTTCTTTCCCGAACTCAAAGTAAAAACAAGAGAGGCATTTTCAAGAGGTTGTTCAAACCGAATTGTTGCATCAGAGAGATCATGGTCTGAGAAAAAATCAGTGATAACGACATTTCCCTGTCTTTCTTCTTGAAGGGCTGTCCCATTTATCCCAGCAACAGCAGGACTGATCTCAGTGCAAAAGACAATGAAGAATAGAAGTATGGAAAAATAACGGAAAATAAACCCTTTATGTTTAAAAGAACTCTTTTCTTCCGGCTGGCTCAAGCCCAGGTCCTCCTTCTTTCCAGATTCTCCAGGGAACCGAAACCGGCATTTCGGCCTGCTCTCTGTAATAGGAATGTATGTCGCTCTATGTTTAAGTTTTCATCTTTCGTAAAAATAAGGGCGTTAAAGCCAGCTTTTACTTTTCGGACTTTATTTCTTCTGGCTATTAAGGCTGTTCCTTGTCTTATTTTCTCGTTGTGATCCAGGTTCCACAGGATACCGGAGATTTTTTAGATGCTTCTCCGTCGAGAACTTTTCCGAGCAGGGCAGGATCCCGAGCATCCATAACAAGGGCATCGAGCTTGCAGCGTTCGATAATTTTTGCGGCTACGGGGTCAACCGGAGACTTGGAGCCTGCTTTCATCTCAATTGCCATAACTATGTTTATTAGTTTCTCAGGGGAGATTTTATCATATTTTACTGCAGTGGGGTCACAGTTCGGGTCTGAAGAATAAACTCCGTCAATCGACGTTGCAATTGTGAGGAGGTCTGCCCGCAGGAATTCTGCAAGAATTGCAGCTACAGCATCCGTGGTCTGGCCAGGTGTGATTCCCCCCATTACCACGATCTTCCCGGAATTCATTGCCTTTGAAGCTTCTACGTAGTTTTGCGGGATTTCAGGGTATGCGTCGGATCCGAGGGCTGCGGCAAGCAGTCGTGCGTTCAGGCGAGTGATTTCGATGCCTATATAATCGCAGGTTACTTCATCGGCTCCCATAGCCCTTGCAGCCTCGATATAGTGCCTTGCCGCTTCTCCTCCCCCGGTTACCACGAGCAGTGTATGCTTTTTCGAGATATTCCGGAGAACATCTGCATATTTTAAAAAACGATCCGAGTCAAGGTCTTTTGCGAGAATTGAACCGCCTAATGAGAGTACTATGAGCATGATGATCTCTACACATTAACAATTCGGATTTTTAAATGTATCGCTGAAGTATTTTTCCTTAAGTCACCAAAAATCCCATATAACCAAAAACCCTAAAGACTCTCCAAACCAATAAATTGTTGCTTGACTACTTATTGTTTAAGCTAATCATCATTTAAAGCAGGTAAATCTTTTCGGTGCAGGGTGGTACATGGATCTTACTGATATACTTCGGGCTGTTAAAGAAGGAAAAATGGACCTTGAGGCTGCGGAAAAGCAAGTCCGTGGTCTGGGTTTTGTCTCCTATGCAAACATTGCAAAACTTGATTCTCATAGGAAAAGCAGGACAGGAATAATCGAGGCCATCCTTGCCGACTGTAAGGAGCCTGAGGATGTGGTGGAGATCGCCAGAGTCATGGTTACAGAGAGCAAAAGAGCCCTCATTACCCGAGTTTCCACAAAGCATCTTGAAGCCCTTAAACAGGCCTTCGGACAGGATAAACTTGAGTGGAACTGCAGGGCCCGCACGGTTGTTATTCATGACGGTACTCCTGCCCCCAGAACAGGTGGGGTTGTAGGAATCATTTCGGCAGGAACGGCAGATATCCCGGCTGCGGAAGAAGCAAGGGTTGTGGCCTCAGAAATGGGCTGTGAAACTATTACTGCTTATGACGTTGGGGTTGCAGGAATCCACAGGCTGATTCCCGAACTGCATAAGCTCAAATCTATGATGCCTGGAGCAATCGTTGTTGCAGCCGGCAGAGAAGGGACGCTTCCCACAATAGTCTCGGGACTTGTTGATGTGCCTGTAATCGGGCTTCCGGTCTCCACAGGTTACGGGGCAGGCGGCGGAGGAAAAGCTGCCCTGCTGTCAATGCTCCAATCCTGTTCCACTCTCGCAGTAGTAAATATTGATGCAGGCTTTGTTGCGGGAGCGTATGCAGCCCGGATCGCAAACATGATTACGGCTGCTGAGGCCCGAGGGAAGAACGAAAATGAAAATCAGGATGGATAACAGGGGAATAAATTGAAACCGAAATCCAGAAAGGAGTCTTTATGAAAGCACTTGTATTCAATCCTTTTTCAGGGGCAGCAGGAGATATGATCCTCGGATGTACCCTTGATCTCGGGGCTGACAGGAAAGAGGTTAAAGAACTAATCGAGGCATCTGTACCAGTATCCGTGGATATAATAGAAGTTCTGAAAATGGGAATAAAAGCTCTGGATGTCCGGATAAGAGTGCCTGAAAAAGAACCTGTCCGCACATATCCGGAACTTGTGGACGCAATAAAAGCTGCAAAATTGCCTTTCAGGGTGGAGGCAAGTGCTCTTGATATCTTTTTGAAGATGGCGGAAGCCGAAGCTTCAGTCCACGGGCAGCCCGACCTTGAAGAACTCCATTTCCATGAGGTGGGGCAAAGTGATGCCCTTGCCGATGTAATAGGCTCTTCGGCAGCCATCCATGCCCTTAACTGCGATTCTGTTTACTGCACTCCTATAAATGTGGGTAGCGGGACGATAGAATGTGCGCACGGAACTCTGCCTGTCCCAGCACCTGCTACCCTTGAACTTCTCAGGAGAGGGAAACTCTATTTTAAGGGAAGTGGGGAGAAAAAGGAACTTCTTACCCCTACAGGGGCTGCTATTCTTGCCCATTTTGCCAGACCAGTGGAGATTTTTCCCCAGGGCAGGGTAATTTCAATTGGCTACGGGGCCGGAGACTCAGACCTAGCTGGGCCCAACGTGCTTCAGGGAGTACTGTCCGAGCTTGATTCCTGCCTGATTCCGGATATAATTGAGGTGCTCGAAACTAATGCTGACGATGTGAGCGGAGAAGTCCTGGGTAACCTATTTGAGGAGTTGCTTGCTATGGGAGCAAGGGATGTTGTAATTGTCCCGGCAACAATGAAAAAAGGTCGTCCTGCTCATATTATCAAGGTCATTGCAAAGCCTGAAGATACTGCGAAGTTAGCCCGTAAAATCATTATCGAAACGGGCTCTCTGGGAATTAGAGTGATCCCTACCCGGCATAGGCTGATGGCCGCCCGAAAAATCGAAATAGTTAAACTTGAGGTAGAAGGGGAAGTATATGAAGCTGCAGTAAAGATTGCCAGGGACTCGGAAGGTATCCTGCTCAATATCTCTGCTGAGTTTGAAGACTGCAAGAAAATCGCAAAAACCAGCGGTGTTCCCGTAAAAGAGGTAATGAGAAGGGCAGAAGAGGCGGCAAGAAAACTCTTTTCCTGAAACTCTCAAAAGACATGAGTAAAGTACGGACAGGAGAATTGTGCTGATTTAATCACGAGAAGGTTCCAGAGAATTGAAAAGGATTCGAGAGAATTGAGTAAAAAAGTAAAGTGAAGTAGAAAAGCAAAAGTCTAAATCCCTGAGGCTTTTACTTTTCATCTGTTATTCTCTATTTTGGATCAGAGCTTGCCCATGGAATGCAGCAGTTCCGCATTCAGGACACTTGCCCCGGCTGCTCCGCGGATGGTATTATGCCCCATTGCGATGTAGCGGATTCCTTCTCTTATCCGGCCCACTGAAACGCTCATGCCTTTTCCCATACTGCGGTCAAGGCGCGGCTGAGGTCTGTCAATTTCGTCTCTTACTATTAGGGCTTTTTTAGGTTCGGAAGGGAGTTCTCCCAGCCTGGGGTCAAAGTTCAGGAAGGCTTTCCTTACTTCTTCAGGCGCAGGTTTAGCCCTCATTCCTGCCCAGATCGCTTCGGTATGCCCATCAATAACAGGGACTCTATGGCAGGAAGCGCTGACTCTTATGTCTGCGGGCACGATTTCGGAGCCGTTGAACTCTCCAAGGAGCTTTAAGGTTTCAGTCTCCATCTTCTGTTCTTCGCTTCCGATATAAGGGATTACATTATCATAGATTGCCATTGCGGCAACTCCGGAAAAACCTGCCCCTGAGATCGCCTGCATTGTGGCTACCTGTATGGTTTCGAGTCCAAATTGCATTAGAGGCTTCAAGGTAAGGGTCATGACAATTGTGGAGCAATTAGGGTTTGTGATGATATATCCGTCCCATCCCCTTGTATCCTGCTGGACTTCGAGAAGCCCTAGATGTTCCGAATTTACTTCAGGGATTACCAGAGGAATATCCTTTTCCATCCTGTAGGATGACGCATTGCTTGCCACTGCAAACCCGGCTTTTGCAAACTCTGGTTCGACTGTGAGTGCAAGGTCTGCAGGAAGTGCCGAGAAAACGACATCCGCGTCCACGGCTTTTGGGTCTACAGGGACAACTTCGATATTTTCAACACTTTCCGGCATAGCTGTATCCAGTCTCCAGCCTGCGGCTTCTCTATATGTTTTGCCGGCGCTTCTTTCGGATGCTGCAAGGGCTGTAATCTCAAACCAGGGGTGGTTTGCAAGTGCTTCTACAAATCTCTGCCCGACAGCGCCTGTGGCGCCTAAAATCCCAGCTTTAATTGCTACCATCTAAAAAGCTACCTCCGGAAAGATAAAAAATGATTGATAAAAAGGAAAAAGAAAAATGGAATAAAAAAAATTATTCCAATTGATTACCGTTTTATTCTTCTACTTTAATTGCCTGGTTCGGACATGCTTCTTCGCATGCACCGCACTCTACACATTCGTCCTGGTCGACTACCGCAATTCCCTTTTCTTCATCAAGAGTAATTGCTTCTGAGGGGCACTCATCGATACAGGTTCCGCATGCTGAACATTCATCTGCATTAACTAATGCTGGCATATTTTTTCACACTCCTTTTGGTTGCTCGATACGTACCTGGAAATTAGACAGGGCGTTTTTGAAACTTCCATGTGATATCGAAAAGTTTGGTCATAACGCCATTAACCAGATTAACATAAAAACTTATCGCTTTTTAGCAAAAGGAAGCCTTCAAAAATCAGGATGGAGTTAACCCGCACGCGACCAAAAATTATATTATTGAAAGTAATAATTAGAGGAAAAATAAAAAAATGTATTCTTAACACACAGAATCGTGCATGGCAATTCCAGCATCCGTCAGGCGGTACACCCCTTCTTCTGATTTAAGGAATTCTTCTTTTAGCAGGAAATCCATATGGAACTGAAAGAAGAAATCGTTTAGTCCTGACTCCTCCTTTAGCTGTTTTTCAGTCTTCCCAAAGACTCCGACAATCCGGAGAAGCTTTCTTCTTGCGGGGCTTATGGAAATCTTTTCCATCATCATATGTTCCAGTTTGACGGCCTCGCCCTCAGTAGGTTCACATTTTTTGTTGAAATACGCGTCAAGTTCATCGATATCCTCGTTCATACCAAAACTCCATCTCTCATTTTTATTGATTTAGGACTTACGCACTTGAGGTACAAAACCAAATTCAATAGGCTTTATGGTTGAATTTGTGTTTTATAAAGTTGAAGGTTTGATGCTATTGATTCCTGAGCTCAACCGCGTAAGTCCTATGATTAAAACCGGCTCTTTTAAAAGTTCCGAAAAGTCTAAGTGGTATTGTCTAAATATTATTCATAACTCTTCTCGGTTAAGTTGCAGGTTCAAAACCTATCTTTAAGTTAAATTTTACATTATTTTCATTCATCTTTCCTGTATATATTAAGCCTGCATATCTGCTCTTTTCCATGCTTACTATGATCTTCAGTATCATTTTCAGATTCGTGCTCCAGAACCTCTTTCTCAAAAGTAATCTCTGATTTCCGAAGGTTCTCTCCGAGAACACTTTCAATGATCTCTATGAGCTTATTTTTCGGGACTTTAGTAATTGCTGAAAGCAGCCTGAGTTCGGCTTTCTCACTTTTCCGATCCGGAATAATTTCTACCTGAGGCAGTTCTTTAGAGGAGGTCACACTACCCTTGACCGTAGATTCCGGAAGTTTCAGGGAAAGCTTTACATGCCCTACAAATTCAGGATTAATTTCCCGGACTCTTTCCTGAATAGTCCTGAGGCTCTCTTCTATAAAGCACACGCCTTTTTCAGGGTTAAGAGCGCAGGAAGATAGGATATAGAAAACTGAGTAAGCCGAGACTTCAGAAAGCTCAATTGAGTTTTTCATTTCTTCGGGAGGCTTTTTCAGCCCTGGCACCGCGAGATGAGTAAGCAACTTTTCGAATTGTTCATCTCCATGTTTTGCCGAGAACTTCAGAATCCGGGCTTCAGGGTTCATCTCATGGAGCATTTTCTCGGTGGACAGGATAAGCTCTGTGGCTGTTATATCTGTTTTGTTTATGCAGAGAATTTCGGCTTCCCTGATCTGGGTCTCGATAAACCTCGGGATTTCTTTTGCTTCAGTCCCGAAACGACCAGGATCTACAAGGGTTACTACAGGGGAAAAGGAAAGCTCGGAAAACCCCATTGTTTCTATTTCTTCCCTTATCTGCCCTGGAAAGGCAATCCCTGTCGGCTCGATAATAACAATGTCAGGCCTGAACTCTTCCTCAAGGGTCTGAAGGGTATATTGCATGCTTATTCTGAGTGTACAGCAGATGCAGCCGCTTGTAAGCTCCTCAGTTACAATGTCCGAAGCTGCGAGAATATCACCATCAAGACCGATTTCCCCAATCTCATTTACGATGATTGCAGTCCTTTTTCCTGCGTTACTGATTTGCCTGCTGATTTTTAGTATGGTAGTTGTTTTCCCGCTTCCGAGAAAACCCCCTATGATTATAAATTTCATGCCTCTCTCCTTTTTTATTGCAATAAAGTTGTTTTTTAGGCGATCTGAAAAGGAGAATCTATTTACTTATATATATAAAATTGGCAATGCCTCCCTAGTTGAGCCGCCCGAGTTGCGCCACCCGAGTTCCGTTTCGGAGTCACAGAAAATCAGAAATTTTCTGGGAGTTGTGATGTAATCGCAACAGCATGGGTCCGTTTCACTCGCTTCGCTCGCTCAAGCAGACTGGTTTATATTAAAGATGCTGAGCTGCGCTCAATAGGATTAATTTTTAAAGTTACAGTTTTTCCGGGCTGTATGCGTTTTCCGTGGTAAAAGTAGCTGGTCTGAGAAGTAAACGATTCGAAAAGAGAACATTGATTATTGTAATTTTT